>NZ_WBRZ01000291.1:0-6471 GCF_008923895.1 Pseudomonas sp. GXM4 | reverse complement strand
CGCTACCAGAGACCTTTATTGCCGGAGCCTCCCACGTCGTATCGGTGTCTCCGACAGTAATAACCTCGCTCCAGTTTTCATAATGATTCAAATGCCCAACCACTCTGATAACAGTACCCGGCGCAGCCACACCTCTGAAACAAACCAGATCCTTTGCCAACACCAAAGCATTAGCTGCCGGGAAAGTAATTCGAGCGCGGTAGACTGTTATATAACCCGTCCGCTCGGAAACCTTACCGGCGTATATTTGATATGCTTGAAACCTTAGGGAATTTTTGTTTTCTGCCACGGTGACTGGCACTGACCACCGGCTCTCGACAGCCGGCCCTGACCCGACAGTACCGCTGCCATCGTCGAGTGCAAGGGTGGCTCCGGCCAATGCTCCTCGACCCGTTACACTGAATTTGGAAGAGATATAGTTCCGGATTACATCGATGGTCGGAATGGGAGGTTGGTAGCGGGTGACTTTATAGGTTTTCAGCGTGGGGTCACTTGTACCTTCCCTGTCGTAGATGTAATCGAACCCTACCGTAACGTCTCTTCGATTAGCGGTGATGGTTTTTTCATGATTAAGGGTATTCCACTCCCCGGTCTGGAGTGCCTCATCCGTGAGTTCCACTACATCCCCTTCGCCACTAACCAGCGACAGATAAAACTTTACATTCCCTTCTTCTCTGTAATTGGCTTTGGCTCTGTACGCCAACACCTTACAAGTAAAGCTTGTGCCATCTGCGGAGTAGGCGTAGCTCACTCGAAGATCCGCCCAATAATCCCCGTGTTGTGCGCGAAGCTCATCGGTAACAAACACAACAGCTGTCGCGAACTCCTCTGCGTTAATCATCTCTTGCTTGAGAGGCAAGCTGTCTGAAGGATTGTTAAAACCATCATCTTGTTCCATGGCCGGATCTCAGAAAGGGCAAGGTGGCTGATTGATGCAACAGGTAAAGTCATTGAATACCGGTGCCTTGCATCGCTACACCTGTCAAACCTGACAGTCCCGACCAGCGGTAACTATTCCCACGCCGCAACATGCAGACGTCCTTCAGCCATTAGCACGCGGCTACATCGGCTTGCGCCGTTGCCTACACATCACTCAGAATCCGCCGGCTTGTGCGCTTTGAAGCTGCCCCGTAACGTGATCCGTGCCGCTGCCAATCAGTGGTCGGGTTTAGTCGCCCGGGGGTTTGTCATCAAGGTGTATAAGCGTCATCCAGTCGGGTAATCCCTATCCCCGCACTCGATGGTGGCTGTACGCAGGGCGCTTCGGCGCGCCGGTTTTTGGTGATACCCCCGGTCGACTAACCTGCGTCCAGCCGCCACCCTTTCGTTTAGTCGCGAGGGGTGAAGGCCCCAACCAAGGGATATCACCATGATCAAACCAACACCCAATCCCCCTGAAACCGAAGACTCGACCTCCCCCTACGCTTCCCCCGATTCCACCAGACTCCACGAGGCCGCTGAAAAAGCCCTCGATCACTACCTGAAAAAGCCCGCTGCTGCGCCGTCGTGCAATTCCGTCGATCGCGGCATGCAGATGTTCATGGTTGCGCCCGACATCAACCCCGAAGCGATGGCCATTCAAACCTACGAGACCTTTTCTTCGGTCAGCATTCTGCTGCTCGACCTGGCGGACAGCCTCGAGGACAAGCCGCGGCATCTGGCGATGGCGATCTATCAGTTGAGCGAGATGGGGTTATTGCTGGCGGAGAAGGCGCTGGATCAGGAGCGGGCGATCGCGGTGGCGTGACGTCAAGATCAAAAGATCGCAGCCTGCGGCAGCTCCTACATCTGGAATGCGTTCCCCTGTAGGAGCTGCCGAAGGCTGCGATCTTTTGCTGTTCAGGCAGAAGCCGGCAACGGCTGAAAACTGAAGTACTGCTTCAGCGCCAGCACCAGCTCGCCGAACTCCGCCGGTGCACGCCGCAGGATGAAACCGGCGTCGTAATGCATCGGCGTGGCGTCTTCATGGCACCACACGCAGCAGGCGCTGAAATCGATGACTTGCTGGCTGCCATCACGGGCGGGGACTTTTAGGCGTAACTGGAAATCTGCGCCGATCATCATCGGCAACTGGCTGATCAGCATCAGCCCGTCCGCAGACACGTTGCCGAGAAAGCCGACGGGTTTGTCGGTGATGCTATTGAACACTCTGAGGTAATACGGCAACTGGTGCCGTTCGATCCGGCGGTCGGTAAACATGATGTGCTGTACGCCATGCAGGGCTCCGCCAGGGAGCCGCACCTGTGCTTCGGAACGAGCCTGTAGGCAGGCCCGCTCTCCCCGCTTCCGGTGTGACGGTCGCGACAATCGCCGTCACTTTTACCACTGCCAGTCGCAGGTGTTGCGCCGCCATCGAGACAAGCCTCGCAAGCGGTTTCCTTGACTATAGCGGAGCTTGTACAGACGGCCAGATTTTGTACGACAGTACCGTCAGAAGCGTGTCGGCCGCACCACCGCAGCGGCGCTGCGTGTCGGGTAATGGCCCAGGCTCTGCAAGGTTTCCAGACGCGCGCGGGCGCGGTAGGCGTATTCGCTGTTGGGGTACGAAGCGATGATGAACTGGTAGGTCTGCACCGCGTCGATGTACAGCTTCTGCCGTTCCAGGCACTGGCCGCGCATCATCGACACTTCCGGCCACACGTACGGGCGGGCGCGGCTGGCACGTTCTACTTTGGACAGTTCAAGCATGACCTGCTCGCAATTGCCACGTTCATAGGCGCTGTAGGCGTTGTTCAAATGATGGTTCATCGACCAACGGGTGCAGCCCGTCGCGGCGAGGACGCTGAGGGCAAGGGCGGCAATGGGCAACAATCGCATGGGGGTTCTCCTGTCTTGTGCTCTGTATCGACCCCTGGTCGAAAATCTTCAGGCGCGTTTGTCCCGAAGTTGCCACGTTCAATAAAGAAAACGATAAGTAGTGCATTCGAACAATGACTACACCCTTCGAGCATAGTAGCCTCTGCCTGCGCTTGAACTCAGGAGTCTTTGCATGTCCGTCCGTCGTACCAAAATCGTCGCTACCCTTGGCCCGGCCAGTAACTCGCCGGAAGTTCTCGAACAGCTGATTCTGGCTGGTCTGGACGTTGCCCGTCTGAACTTCTCCCACGGCACCCCCGACGAGCACAAGGCTCGCGCGAAGCTGGTGCGTGACCTCGCTGCCAAGCACGGCCGCTTCGTCGCCCTGCTCGGCGACCTGCAAGGCCCGAAAATCCGTATCGCCAAATTCGCCAACAAGAAGATCGAGCTGAAGATCGGTGACAAGTTCACCTTCTCCACCAGCCATCCGTTGACCGAAGGCAACCAGCAAGTGGTCGGCATCGACTACCCGGATCTGGTCAAGGACTGCGGCGTGGGCGACGAGCTGCTGCTCGACGACGGCCGCGTGGTGATGCGCGTTGAAACCGCCACTGCCACCGAGTTGCATTGCGTGGTGACCATCGGCGGCCCGCTGTCCGACCACAAAGGCATCAACCGTCGCGGTGGTGGTCTGACTGCCCCGGCCCTGACTGAAAAAGACAAGGCCGACATCAAGCTCGCCGCCGAAATGGAAGTCGACTACCTCGCAGTGTCCTTCCCGCGTGACGCCGCCGACATGGAATACGCCCGTCAACTGCGTGACGAGGCCGGCGGCACAGCCTGGCTGGTGGCGAAGATCGAACGCGCCGAAGCCGTGGCCGACGACGAAACCCTCGATGGCCTGATCAAGGCTTCCGACGCAGTGATGGTTGCCCGTGGCGACCTCGGCGTGGAAATCGGCGACGCCGAGCTGGTGGGCATTCAGAAGAAAATCATCCTGCACGCACGTCGCCACAACAAAGCGGTGATCGTCGCGACGCAGATGATGGAGTCGATGATCCAGAACCCGATGCCGACCCGCGCCGAAGTGTCCGACGTGGCCAACGCCGTGCTCGACTATACCGACGCTGTGATGCTCTCGGCAGAATCCGCCGCTGGTCTCTACCCGCTGGAAGCCGTGCAGGCGATGGCGCGCATCTGCGTCGGCGCCGAGAAACACCCGACCGGCAAGACCTCCAGCCACCGCATCGGCAAGGAATTCAGCCGCTGCGACGAAAGCATCGCGCTGGCGACCATGTACACCGCCAACCACTTCCCGGGCGTCAAAGCGATCATCGCGTTGACTGAAAGCGGCTTCACCCCGCTGATCATGTCGCGTATCCGCTCCTCGGTGCCGATCTACGCGTTCACCCCGCACCGCGAAGCCCAGGCCCGCGCAGCAATGTTCCGTGGCGTCTACACCATCCCGTTCGACCCGGCCTCGCTGGAACCGCACGAAGTCAGCCAGAAAGCCATCGACGAGCTGACCAAGCGCGGCGTCGTGGAAAAAGGCGACTGGGTCATCCTGACCAAGGGCGACAGCTACCACACCACTGGCGGCACCAACGGCATGAAGATCCTGCATGTCGGTGATCCGCAGGTCTGAGTGACCGGCCGCTGAAACACGAAAGCCCCGCCATGTGAATGGCGGGGCTTTTTGTTGTCTGCATGTCGCTGAAAACCAGGTTTCACAGAACGTCAACTGTCAGTTCTGTCAGTTGTTGCGAGAGCCATTCTTGACTAGCGTGCTACTTCACCACCCAACCACTCAAGACTGGGCACGACTCGTGATCTAAGGAGGATTGAAGATGGACGTTGCGGCAAACATCTCGCCAGGTAAATTCGACCCAACGTTTGGCAATCAGGGCGTTGCCACTCCGAAAAAACCTCCCGATTTTTCAGGAGACCTTGTCCTGCGGGGGGTGATGGTCGACAAATCAGGGCGCACCTATATCGCGGGAAGCGTAGGCCAATCGAACGGTGATGCCTACTACTTGATCAGACTGGATAGCAATGGCGTACACGACACTCAATTTGGCCAGAGTGGCTACGTAACCGGTCAATTTGAGGACGGAGAAGGATCGCATTCCTTCGCTAACGAAATAGTGGAACAGGCCGACGGCAAACTGCTGCTCATCGGCAGTTTCTTTCAGGCTAACCTCAAGCGTGCCATAGGAGTCGTGCGTCTCGACGTCGCTGGCAACCTTGATCCGGCATTCAACAAAACCGGCAAAGTCGCTGTTTACCTCACGGATGACGACACGGCAGATCAGAAGCACCAGCAACTACCCAACGCAGCGAACTCAAAAACCGCTAGCCAGCGGTCGACCGTTCTGCCTGACGGCAAGATCGTATTGCATACCACCGTAGATCGGGATGGAAACAAAGTGGCGACAGCCGTCATTCGACTCTTGCCTGACGGCACACGGGATATTGAATTTAACGAGGGAGAAATCGCCTATGTTCTCCACCCGAATTTCACTCACACGGAGCTATACGATCTATTGGCAAAACAGGATGGGACCTACGTGCTCGCGGGCTGTGTACGTGGCAATGATCCTTACCGGGCAGTACTCAACCGCTTGACTGCTACCGGGAAAATTGATGACTCGTTCGCCGTTGATGGCTTTGAAGTGATGGATCCGATAGAGAACTCGCTGAGCGTCAATGTCTTGAAAGTTATCGGGCAGACGAATAAGCGGCTGTTATCCGTTGGGTATACCGAGCCTGCACACCATGGCGTATTGATCAGCCGGGAATCCGACGGCAAACCCAACATCCAGTTCAACGCAGGCAAACCACTTCTGAGCAGACTGCAAGGCATTGACACCTTATGGCTTGACGCGTCCATCCAGAGCAGCGGACACATACTTGTTGCCGGGCTGAGTCAAGTGTCCTCTGGTTTTAACCATGTTATTGCCAGATTCACCGATGACGGCAAATTGGACACGGATTTTGCGGATGGCAAAGGCTGGCGAGTGTTCGACCTGGAGAGGGGGATCTGGACCGGGGTTGCAATCGGTGAAGGTAAAATGACGTTCCTCGGCCAAAGGCAAGTCGACGGGCAACGGGTTCAATGCGTCGGCCGTGGATTGATCGAGTGACCTGGCGACGAGTTTACCGGCTGCCCCTGATTGAGAGTTTTACGGTCTGGTCAACCCCTTTCGCGAGCAGGCTCGCTCCCAACTTTGAAATGCGTTCCCCCGTGGGAGCGAGCCTGCTCGCGAAGGCGTCTTGACCGTCACCGAAAAAACCTGCTCAACGCCGCCACCGCCTCCGGCGAACAATGGCGCTCTCATCCAAAAACATCGATCACGGACCATACAATGAACATACAAACATCAAACAGTGCAGGGACCCTGGATTTTGATTTTGGCGCAAATGGGGTCGCGATGATTACCGTGCCGCCATACCCGTCAGCAAGCATCCACGGAGTGGAGATCGGCCCGGATAAAAAAATTTACTTCGTAGCAGCTCAACCTGTGGCATTCCCGACCCAATACATACTCGGCCGGCTATTGAGTGACGGTAAAGTGGACACCGATTTTGGTAAGTCCGGGTTTGTCATAGGTAATTTTCCGGGTTTTGCACTAAGCACGGATGGGGTGCAGTCCTTAACTATCCAGCCTGACGGAA
>NZ_WBRZ01000290.1:0-6486 GCF_008923895.1 Pseudomonas sp. GXM4 | reverse complement strand
GCACATTGTTCTGTCTCACGTCGTAGCGAGTATTTCCGAATTGAAAAAAAATCCTATGGGTACAGTGGCAGCTGGTGGAGGCCGGCCTGTGGCGATCCTTAATCGAAACGAACCGGCCTTCTACTGTGTTCCTGCCAAGGAATATGAAGCAATGATGGAGCGCCTGGAGGATCTGGAACTGATCGCCCTTTGCAAGGAGCGAGAAAACGATCCGACCATCAAGGTATCCATTGATGACCTATGAACTGGAATTTTCTGAAAAGGCTTGGAAGGAGTGGCGAAAGCTTGGGTCGGAGCTCAGAGAGCAGTTCAAAAATAGACTTGTTGAAAGGCTGGCAAATCCCCACGTTCCGGCGGCTCGTCTGAAAGGATTGAGTAACGCCTATAAAATCAAGCTTCGAAGCGCTGGATATCGGTTGGTCTATCGGGTCAGGGACGAGGTACTGCTCGTTACGGTGATAGCGGTTGGGAAACGGCAGGGTGGTGATGTGTACAGGCAGGCACTCAAACGCTGACACAGGTATTGCTCAACTGTAACCCTGATTCGCACCATCACGACGCCATCTGACCCAAGTTGGGAACGAATCACCCCTTTCATTAGTGATCGCAGGGACCTTTCTGCGTATTGGGTCGGACCGATCAATTGGTCCGCAAGTCCATATCTCCTTGATTAACAAAGCATTCAATACGACTACAGATTTCTCCTGATTCCTGTGGCACACTTTCTGCTGTCTATTCCGTAGTAACAAACCGTGTTCCGGTATAGCGGAATAAACACAATTCTGGAGTGCTTGCCATGCATCGCCGTCCTTCTTTGTTCAAAGCGTGTGTTTTTGTTCTTGCGGCTTCTTCCTCGGTCATGGGCCTGGCCCAGGCTGCCGACAGCAAGCTCGACAGTGTTCTCGCCCGTGGCAAGTTGATCGTGGGCACCGGCAGCACCAATGCGCCGTGGCACTTTCAGGGCGCGGACGGCAAGTTGCAGGGTTTTGATATCGACATCGCCAGGATCGTGGCCAAAGGGCTGTTCAACGACCCGAGCAAAGTCGAGTTCGTGGTGCAGTCGTCCGATGCGCGGATTCCCAATCTGCTCACCGACAAGGTCGACATGAGCTGCCAGTTCATCACCGTTACCGCCAGCCGCGCACAGCAAGTCGCGTTCACCCTGCCGTACTACCGCGAAGGTGTTGGGCTGCTGTTGCCGAACAAC
Organism: Pseudomonas sp. GXM4; assembly: GCF_008923895.1. Lineage (NCBI taxonomy): Bacteria > Pseudomonadati > Pseudomonadota > Gammaproteobacteria > Pseudomonadales > Pseudomonadaceae > Pseudomonas > Pseudomonas sp. GXM4. The sequence continues at coordinate 5,279 of NZ_WBRZ01000290.1, read as the reverse complement.
AGCAAGTACAAGGAAATCGAAGACCTGCAGGCGGCGGGCGATGACGTCACCGTTGCGGTGCTGCAGAACGTCTACGCCGAAGAACTGGTGCATCAGGCATTGCCCAAAGCCAAGGTCGATCAGTACGACAGCGTTGACCTGATGTACCAGGCCGTGAACTCCGGCCGCGCCGATGCCGCCGCCACCGATCAGTCCTCAGTCAAATACCTGATGGTGCAGAACCCTGGCCGCTACCGCAGCCCGAGCTATGCCTGGAGCCCGCAGACTTACGCCTGCGCCGTCAAACGTGGCGATCAGGACTGGCTGAACTTCGTCAACACCGCGCTGCATGAAGCCATGACCGGTGTTGAGTTCCCGACCTACGCCGCTTCGTTCAAACAATGGTTCGGTGTTGATCTGCCATCTCCAGCCATCGGTTTCCCAGTCGAATTCAAATGATCCCGTGAGAGTGGGGCGAGTCAAATCGCCCCGCTCAAGGTACTGCTGACCATGAACTATCAGTTGAACTTTGCCGCCGTGTGGCGCGATTTCGACACCTTGCTGGCGGGGCTCGGTCTGGGCTTGCAGCTGGCGCTGGTGTCGATCGCCATCGGCTGCATGATCGGCCTGCTGATGGCGTTCGCTTTGCTGTCGAAGCATCGCGCCTTGCGGGTGCTGGCCTCGGTGTACGTCACGGTAGTGCGTAACACGCCGATCCTGGTGTTGATTCTGTTGATCTACTTTGCACTGCCCAGCCTTGGCATTCGTCTGGACAAGATTCCTTCGTTCATCATCACGCTGTCGCTGTATGCCGGCGCGTACCTGACCGAAGTCTTCCGTGGCGGCTTGCTGAGCATTCCCAAAGGCCAGCGCGAAGCCGGGCTGGCAATCGGTCTCGGTGAATGGCAGGTCAAGGCTTACGTCACCGTGCCGGTGATGCTGCGCAACGTGTTGCCGGCGCTGTCGAACAACTTCATTTCGCTGTTCAAGGACACCTCGCTGGCGGCTGCGATTGCGGTGCCGGAGCTGACCTATTACGCGCGCAAGATCAACGTCGAAAGCTACCGGGTGATCGAAACCTGGCTGGTGACCACGGCGTTGTATGTCGCGGCCTGTTACCTCATTGCCATGCTGCTGCGTTACCTCGAGCAGCGTCTGGCGATCCGCCGATAGGAGGCTGCGATGTACGAATCTCCCAGTTGGTTGCATGAATTGTGGGTCGCGCGCGAGCCGTTGTGGCAGGGCTTTCTGACCAGCGTGCAGGTCTCGGCGCTGGCCATTGTGTTGGGCACCATGCTCGGCGTGGTTGCCGGCCTGGTCCTGACTTACGGCAGATTCTGGATGCGCGCGCCGTTTCGGCTGTACGTCGATCTGATTCGCGGCACACCGGTGTTTGTATTGGTGCTGGCCTGCTTTTATATGGCGCCGGCGCTCGGTTGGCAGATCAGTGCGTTTCAGGCTGGAGCCCTGGGCCTGACACTGTTTTGCGGCTCGCACGTCGCCGAAATCGTTCGTGGTGCGCTGCAAGCCTTGCCGCGCGGGCAGATGGAGGCGGGGAAAGCCATCGGCCTGACGTTCTATCAATCCCTCGGCTACGTACTGTTACCTCAGGCGCTGCGGCAGATCCTGCCGACCTGGGTCAACTCGTCCACCGAAATCGTCAAGGCGTCGACCTTGCTCTCGGTGATCGGCGTCGCCGAATTGCTGCTCAGCACGCAACAGATCATCGCCCGGAACTTCATGACCCTGGAGTTCTACCTGTTCGCCGGTTTTCTGTTCTTCGTCATCAACTACGGCATCGAATTACTCGGCCGGCACATTGAAAAGCGGGTGGCCCTGCCATGACTCAAGCTCAAGTTGCTTCACAGGATCAGGCATTGCTGGACATTCGCGGCCTGCACAAACAGTACGGCGCGGTGGAAGTGCTCAAGGGTGTCGACCTGAGCATGCAGCGCGGCAACGTCGTCACGCTGATCGGCTCCAGCGGTTCGGGCAAAACCACGCTGCTGCGTTGCGTGAACATGCTCGAAGAATTCCAGGGCGGGCAGATCCTGCTCGACGGCGAGTCCATCGGCTACGACGAGGTCAACGGCAAACGCGTGCGCCATGCGGAAAAGGTCATTGCCCGCCATCGTGCGATGACCGGCATGGCCTTCCAGCAATTCAACCTGTTCCCGCACCTGACCGCTTTGCAGAACGTCACCTTGGGCCTGCTCAAGGTGAAGAAGATGCACAAGGACGAAGCTGTGGTGCTCGCGGAAAAATGGCTGGAGCGCGTTGGCCTGCTGGAGCGGCGCAATCACTTTCCCGGTCAGTTGTCCGGTGGCCAGCAACAGCGCGTGGCGATTGCCCGAGCGATTGCGATGAACCCCAGCCTGATGCTCTTCGATGAGGTCACTTCGGCCCTCGATCCGGAGCTGGTCGGTGAGGTGCTCAACGTGATCAAGGGGCTGGCCGAAGACGGCATGACCATGTTGCTGGTGACCCACGAAATGCGTTTCGCGTTTGAGGTTTCGGACAAGATCGTTTTCATGAATCAAGGGCGGATCGAAGAGCAGGGACCTCCCAAGGAACTGTTCGAACGCCCGCAATCGCCGCGTCTGGCGGAATTTCTCAAGAGCACGCGGTTTTGAATCTGCACTTTTGCAATCAGGAGAAACACCCATGAGCATTACGCGTTACGGCACCGGCAGCACCGCCGCCGGCGGCCAGCCTCGTCCATTCGCCCGCGCAGTTGAAGCGGATGGCTGGCTGCATGTGTCCGGCCAGGTACCGGCGGTGGATGGCGAGATCATCGTTGGTGGCATTGTCGAACAGACCCACCAGACCATGAAGAACCTGATCGCCATTCTCGAAGAGGCTGGTTATGGTCTTGAAGACGTGGTCCGCGCTGGCGTCTGGCTGGACGATCCACGGGATTTCAGCAGTTTCAACAAGGTCTTCGCCGAGTATTTCAAACCCGAACACGCCCCGGCGCGGGCCTGTGTGCAGGCGAGCATGATGGTTGATTGCAAGGTTGAGATTGACTGCATTGCCTACAAGAAGAAGGCCTGATACACGCCGATCGTTCCCACGCTCTGCGTGGGAATGCGGCCCGGGACGCTCTGCGTCCCAAAAGTGGACGCGGAGCGTCCGGTAAGGCATTCCCACGCGGAGCATGGGAACGATCATTGGCTGTAAAATCCCGGCGACTTTGAATGGAAACCACTGACATGACCGAAGACACCATCAAGCGCCGGGCACGCGGTCTGGACCGGGCGTTCGATATCCTCGATTTTCTCAAGGAAATCGGCCAGCCCCTGCGCCCCAACGACATCGCCAATGGCATCGGCAGTCCGAAATCGACGGTCTACGAACTGGTCGCATCCTTGCTGGAGCGACGGATTCTCGAGCCGGTGGGCAAGGATGGCCACGTCTACCTTGGCCGCCAGTTGTACTTCCTTGGTCAGGCGCATCTGCGGCATTTCGACCTCAGTCGCGAGGCCGATCACGCCTTGCAAGAGATCGTCAGCCAGACCCGCGAAACCGCGCAGATGTGTCTGCTCAACGGGCGCAAATACACCGTTGCATTGATGAAGGAGGGTGAGCGGCATTTCCGCATCTCATCGGATATCGGCGAAAACGCGCCGATCCCGTGGACGGCTTCCGGGCGTCTGTTGCTCGCGCACTTGAGCGATCAACAGATCATCGACCTGATCGACGAAGACGACTACATCCTGCCCGACGGCGAACGCCTGCCACTGGACCGTTTTCTGGCGGAGATTCGTCAGGCCGGCAGCGATGGCTTCTTCTCCTTCGACAGCGTCGCCGACACCTTCACCCATTGCTTCGCCGCGCCGGTCAAAGACCCGCAGGGCGTGGCCATTTGCACGTTGTGCATCGTCGCCCCGCGCGCCGATGCGAAAAACAATTACAACGACTATCGCCGGGTGCTGATCGAGAGCGCCAACAGCCTCGCCCGGCGGATCAACGAATAACCGCGGCTGCCTGCGGCCGCGCCTGTGAGGATTCGACCATGACCACTGCCATCAACTCTGCCGTAGAAAAAGGCGACGCCGCCATCGGTGCGCAATTGACCCGCGACGTCAGCCTGCCGGCGCTGGTGCTGCACCGCGAGGCGCTGGAGCACAATATTCGCTGGATGCAGAAATTTGTCAGCGACAGCGGCGCCGAACTGGCGCCCCACGGCAAAACCAGCATGACCCCGGCACTGTTCAAACGACAGCTTGACGCCGGCGCCTGGGGAATCACCCTCGCCAGCGCCACCCAGACCCGCGCGGCTTATGCCCACGGCGTGCGTCGCGTGTTGATGGCCAACCAGTTGGTCGGTACGCCGAACATGGCGTTGATTGCCGATCTGCTCGCCGATCCGACGTTCGATTTCCATTGCATGGTCGACCACCCGGACAACGTCGCCGACCTCGGGAGTTACTTCGCTTCGCGGGGAGTGAAGCTCAACGTGATGATCGAATACGGCGTGGTTGGCGGCCGTTGCGGTTGCCGCAGCGAGCAGGAAGTCATCGAATTGGCCAAGGCCATCGATGCGCAACCGGCACTGGCTCTCACCGGTATTGAAGGTTACGAAGGCGTGATTCATGGCGATCATGCGGTCAGTGGCATTCGTGAGTTCGCCGCATCGCTGGTTCGCCTCGCGGTGCAGCTACAGGACAGCGGCGCCTTTGCCATCGCCAGACCGATCATCACTGCGTCGGGTTCGGCCTGGTACGACCTGATCGCCGAATCTTTCGAAACCCAGAACGCCGCTGGCCGTTTCCTCAGCGTGTTGCGCCCGGGCAGTTACGTGGCGCACGACCATGGCATCTACAAAGAGGCGCAGTGCTGCGTGCTCGACCGTCGCAGCGACCTGCACGAAGGCCTGCGCCCGGCGCTGGAAGTCTGGGCCCACGTGCAGTCGCTGCCGGAACCGGGTTTTGCGGTTATTGCTCTGGGCAAGCGCGACGTCGCCTTCGATGCCGGTTTGCCGGTGCCGTTGTTGCGCTACAAGGCCGGCGTGGTGCCGGCGGCGGGGGATGATGTCGGCGCGTGCAAGGTCACGGCGGTGATGGATCAGCATGCGTTCATGACCGTGGCGCCGGGTGTAGAACTGAGGGTCGGCGACATCATTTCCTTTGGTACTTCGCATCCATGCCTGACTTTTGACAAGTGGCGGGTAGGGTTGCTGGTGGATGAGCAGTTGGCGGTCATCGAGACCATGGAGACTTGTTTCTAAAGCTTGAGACCGAGGCGCGGCCAATCGCTGGCAAGCCAGCTCCCACAGGGCCGGAGGTGATTACCCAATT
>NZ_WBRZ01000029.1:0-35249 GCF_008923895.1 Pseudomonas sp. GXM4 | reverse complement strand
TCATGTGCGGCTCAGCGGTGGGGGATTACTTGCCTTCCCAGCGCTTCAGCACCAGCGTGGCGTTGGTGCCGCCAAAGCCGAAGCTGTTGCTCATCACGGTGTTGATGGTGGCGTTCTCGCGGGTCTTGGTCAGCACCGGCAGATCGGCCACTTCCGGGTCGAGCTCGTCGATGTTGGCGGAGCCGGCAATGAAGTTGCCTTCCATCATCAGCATGCAGTAGATCGCTTCGTGCACGCCGGCGGCGCCCAGGGAGTGACCGGACAGGCTCTTGGTCGAGCTGATCGCTGGAGCCTTGTCGCCGAACACTTCACGCACACCTTTCATTTCCGCGACGTCGCCGACCGGAGTCGAAGTGCCGTGGGTGTTCAGGTAGTCGATCGGGGTGTCGACGGTGGACAGCGCCTGCTGCATGCAGCGGATCGCGCCTTCGCCGCTCGGGGCGACCATGTCGTAGCCATCGGACGTTGCGCCGTAGCCAACGATCTCGGCGTAGATCTTCGCGCCACGGGCCAGAGCGTGTTCCAGCTCTTCGACGACAACCATGCCGCCGCCGCCAGCGATGACGAAACCGTCGCGGTCCTTGTCGTACGCGCGGGAAGCTTGTTCCGGGGTGTCGTTGCGCTTGCTGGACAGAGCGCCCATCGCGTCGAACAGGAACGACTGGCTCCAGTGCTCTTCTTCACCGCCACCGGCGAAGACGATGTCCTGCTTGCCCATCTGGATCTGTTCCATGGCGGTACCGATGCAGTGAGCACTGGTGGCGCAGGCAGAAGCGATGGAGTAGTTCAGGCCCTTGATCTTGAACGGCGTGGCCAGGCAAGCGGAAACGGTGCTGCTCATGGTCCGCGTGACGCGGTACGGGCCGACGCGCTTCACGCCTTTCTCACGGAGGATGTCCAGCGCTTCCATCTGGTTCAGCGTGGAAGCACCGCCGGAACCGGCGATCAGGCCGGTACGCGGGTTGGACACTTGCTCTTCGGTCAGGCCGGAGTCAGTGATGGCGTCTTTCATGGCCAGGTAGGCGTAAGCCGCTGCATGGCCGACGAAGCGATAGATCTTGCGATCGATCAGCTCTTCAAGGTTGAGGTCGATGGAGCCGGAAACCTGGCTACGCAGACCCATTTCAGCATATTCCGGGTTGAACCGGATGCCAGGGCGGCTTGCACGCAGGTTAGCGGAGACGGTCTCTTTGTCATTGCCCAGGCACGAAACGATGCCCAGACCAGTGATAACGACGCGGCGCATGCGAATAACCCTTAGAAGTTGTCAGTGGAGGTGAACACGCCGACGCGCAGGCCTTCGGCGGTGTAGATTTCGCGTCCGTCGACACTGACCGAACCATCGGCGATGGCCATGTTCAGCTTGCCCTTGAGGACGCGTTTGATATGAATGTTGTAAGTGACTTTCTTCGCGGTCGGCAGCACCTGACCGAAGAATTTCACCTCGCCCGAACCCAGCGCACGGCCGCGGCCCGGCAGGCCTTGCCAGCCCAGGAAGAAACCGACCAGTTGCCACATGGCATCCAGACCCAGGCAGCCCGGCATCACCGGATCGCCTTCGAAATGGCAGGCGAAGAACCACAGGTCAGGGTTGATATCCAGCTCGGCGACCAATTCACCTTTGCCGTACTTGCCGCCTTCTTCGCTGATATGGGTGATGCGATCCACCATCAGCATGTTCGGGGCGGGCAGTTGCGCGTTACCTGGGCCGAACAGCTCACCGCGACTGCAGCGCAGCAGGTCTTCCCGAGTAAAGGCGTTTTGTTTGGTCATGCGAGCTCCTCAATAATCCCATGCGGCAGGTGGGGCAGATCTTCCCGACCGTTCAAGGCGTTCATGCCTCGAACCGGCAGCCTACTCATAGACTATTGCGTTGTGGTGAAAGTCACAGCACCAAGGACATGAATGTACACTTGTGCACTGAAATTTTTAATCAAGCCCCTTTTGGGGCTCGTTCGGGTGCCTAAGACTGCCGCACTTTCGCTTTTCACGCCAGTCGCAGATGGTCGAAAGGCCCACACTACGACACCCAGCGCTGCAAAATCTGCTGCAGGTCATTGCGTTTGAACGGCTTGGCCAGGTAATCGTTCATCCCCGCTGCCAGACAGGTTTCGCGATCGCCCTGCAAGGCGTTGGCGGTCAGCGCGATGATCGGCACATCGCGGCGTCCGGGCAGGTCGCGGATCTGTCGCGTGGCCTCGTAGCCGTCGATGATTGGCAGCCGGCAGTCCATCAGAATCACTTCGAACTCGCCACCCTCGGCACTGCGCACCGCTTGCGCGCCATCGGTCGCCACGCTGACGGCAAAGCCGAGGCTGCGCAGCATCGCTTCGATCACGGTCTGGTTGACCGGGTTGTCTTCGACCAGCAACACATGGCGTCCTTCACCCTGACCACTACCGTTCGGCGCTCGCGGCGCGGCCAGCGCTGGCATTGCCTGCTTATATAGCGCCAATGGAATTTCCAGAGTGAATACCGAACCGCGTCCTTCCTCACTCTGCGCGCGCAACGTACCGCCCATGCGTTCGGCCAGGGTCCGTGCGATCGGCAGACCAAGACCGGTGCCACCGTAACGACGGGAGATCGAACTGTCGGCCTGCTGGAAGGCATTGAACATCAGCTCCAGACTTTCCGAAGAAATGCCGATGCCGCTGTCACGCACCGAGCAGGTGAACCACAGCAGTTCATGGTCCAGCGACTGCCATTGCGCCTCGATGCTGACCCGGCCCTGCTCGGTGAACTTCAAGGCATTGCCAACCAGGTTGACCAGAATCTGCCGGATCCGCGTCGGATCGCCCTGCACCTGCAAGCCGCGCATGTCGTCGGGAATGCGCAGATTCAGTGCCAGGCCTCGCTGCACCGCGCTGTGCTGGAACGATTGCGCGCAGGCGCCGATCAGCTCGGCGAGATTGAACGGGATGTGCTCCAGCTCCAGCTCCGAACGCTCGATTCGCGAGAAGTCGAGAATGTCATTGATGACCTTGAGCAGATGTTCGGTCGACTCCGAAGCAAGCGCGGCGTATTCGACCTGCTCCTCGGTCATCTCGGTGGTTTCGAGCAATTGCAACATGCCCAGCACACCGTTCATGGGCGTGCGTAGTTCATGGCTCATCATCGCCAGAAAATCCGATTTGGCGTTGTTGGCTTTTTCCGCCTCCTCGCGGGTCTGGATCAGTTGCGCCATCGCTTGCTGCTGTTCGCGACTGGCCTGCTCCAGCGCTTGGGCGAGGTTGTTGATGTGCTGCGACAGTGCGCCCAGTTCGGTGTCGTCGACAATCGGCAGCGGGGTTTTGTAATCGCCTTCCTGAATCGCCTTGACCGCATCGCCAATGTCACGGATCGGCTGCGACAGACTGCCGGCCAGACGACGGGCGACGACGAAGGTGAAGAGCAGGGCGAACAGCGCGAGAATCCCGGCCTTGAACAGGATCTCCTGCTGGCGCTGACTGAAAGCATCGTTGGACAGGCCGACGATCACTCGCCCCAGATAATCCTCGCCGGCGGCGCTGTTGCTGACTTTGCCGTCCTGGAAGAAGTCGTTGTGCAAGGCGATCCGCTGCAAACGCACCGGCGCCTGGAACACTTCGACCTGATGCGGGCGACTGTGGCTGTCGGCCGGTTGTTCGACATACACCAGAATCCGGTTGGCGCTGTCCTGCACTTCGAGAAAGCGCACGTTGGGCGTGGCGAGTGTCGCCTTGAGCAGGCTTTCCAGCACTTCGTTGTTGCCGGAGATCACCCCGTATTCCGTGGCCGGGGCGAGTTGGTTGGCGATCAACTGGCCGGTGTGGTTCAGCTCCTGGCGCAAATCCTGGATGCGCACGAAGGTAAAGAAGCTGATCAACAGCAACGTCAGCAGCAGCGCCGGCCCGAGGCTGATCAGCTGCGTGCGGGTGTTGATGTCCCAACGGCGACGAAAACTCATGGGCGGCGCTCTCCTTCGGCCAAGGCACTGGCGACAGATGCTTCATTCAGCGGTTCGATGCCTAAAGAACGAGCCACCTGCGCATTACTTGAGACTTTGAAACGAGCGGGGTAAAGCGTTCGCGGCCATGCGCTGGTGGGCTGATCGAGCAAATGGTCGAGGACCGCCAGCCAGTCGCTCTGGTCGCTGTAGGTACTGGCGAGGCTGCCAGCGCGAACGAATGCAATGTTGGGGCCGATCAGCGCAACCTGTCGCGAGTAGCTGCTGAGCAGGAGGTTTTTCGCCGTTTGCGAGTTGTACAGATCGGGGTCATCGAGGCCGAGCAAGACGTCGCTGCTTTTCAGCACCGCTTGCAGCGGACGACTGTCGTGGATGTTGTCCCAGCGCTGGCTGACAATCTCCAGATTCAGCGGCCGCGCAGCCGCGCGCAATTCGCCAATGAGGAATTCGCCGTGTTCATCGAACAGCACACCGACCCGCCGCGCCTGCGGCAAGATCCGGCGGATCAGTTGCAGTTGCCGGCTCAGCGGCGGGTCGCTCCAGAGCAGACTCAGGCGCGCCGGTTGGGCATCGGCAAAACGCTGGCGCGCCTGCAAGCGGCTGATGCGCAACACCAGCGTCGACGGGCCTTGTGAGTCTTGCAGACGCCAGTCGAGGCTGGGCAGGTCTAGGAGGATCAAGCGCAGACTGGCCGGCAGTTTGCCCGGAGCCGGCAGGCTGGCCAGCGGCTGGAACCGCACATTGTCGGTCGGGCGCAGTTCACTCAGCGCTTGTACGAAGGCCTGCACGCCGGGGCTTTCCTCGGCGCCGGTCAACAGAATATCCGCCGCTTGCACCGCGACGCCGTGCAGCCACGCGGTCATGAACAGGCAGAGCCCGGCCAGCCAGTGGCCCAGGGTGGGCGTCTTCCGTGACGGGCCGGTGCACATCCTAGAACTCCAGCTCGGCACTGAAATACATCACCCGGCGTTCATCGTAATTATTGTCGACGAAAGTGTTCGGCTGATGGTCGAGGCGCTGTTGCAGCACGCCGGCCAATTGCAGCTGAGCTTTGCCAATGGCGATGCGTTTGGCGATGCGCGTGTCGACGCGCTCGAAGCGATAGCCGTTGAGCGCGTTGTCGCCGTAATAGAAGAGGGCGCTGTTCCAGCCATGGCCCCAATTGCGCAGCCAACCGGCGGAACCGCTGTTGCGCGAGGTGAACTGTTGGTCCAGCGGATTGCTCGCCTCGGCGTCGACGAAGGCGTAGGTCAAACGCAAGCGGTCGGCGCTGCTGAGGCGCCAGTCGAGTTGCGTTTCGGTGCCACGAAAGCGCGAGCTGTTGGCGTTGCTGGCGATGTACTGGTTGTTGCGCAGCGGCTCGCTGATCATCCCGGTGATTTCGTCGTAGAACAGCTTCACGTCCACGGCCAGTCCGAGTTCGGCGAAGTAGCCGTTGTAGCCCAATTCCCGCGAGCGCATGTGTTCCTGATCGAGATCACCGGGGCCGCGTGTCTTGACGAAATAGCGCGCCGACGACTGGCCGTAGGCCGAGGGTCGCAGGTTGCTGACCTGATAGCTCCAGTTGACGTTGTTCTCGAACATGTCCGGCGAACGGATCGCCTCCGAGTACACCGCGCGCAGGCCATGACGCGGGTTGATCAGGTAGTTGACCGCGAAGCGCGGGGTCAGCGAACTGCCGATCAGTTGCGTGTCTTCGAACATCGCTCCGCCCTGCACCAGCCAGTGCTCGGTAGCGCGCCATTCCAGTTGGCCGAAGGCGCGCCAGGTGGTGTCGTCGAGGGTGCCGTTGAAGTAGGTTTCGGAATCGGCGCGGTCGTAGCGGTAATTCAGGCCGCTGACCAGGCGCAGGCTGTCGGACAGGCTGAGGGTGTCCTGCAGCTCGAGGTCGTAGCGCGATTCGCGGGCGCTCTGGTCGATATCGCCGCACAAGGTCTGGCTGGCGCCGTTGCGCCATTGCTCGAGCACCTGATTGGCCAGCGCCATTTCCTGCGGCGTGCCGGGCGCCGCGCCGGGGCCGGTGAACTGGTTGATGTTGCGCGCCAGCCGTTCGGTGTAATTCGGGTTGAGCTGCCACAGCTGCGCCAGCTCGGGGCTGAACGACACCTCGGCATCGCAGGCGCGCCAGACTTGCTGGCGATCCCAGTGCTGCGCCGAACCTTGCACATAAAGGCTGTGTTCGGGATTAATATCGAGGTTCCAGCGCACCGAACCGGCGTAATCCTTGGCCACCACGTCGGAATTGTTCCCGGCGTCGGTAATCCCCGAGAACACCGGGCGGTAGGTATAAGGCCGCTGATTGCTACCGTCCTTGGCGTTGAGCTGCCAGTCGAGGCTTTGCCCTTCATTGAGGTCGTGGCTGACCGCCAGGCTCAGACGATTCAAGCGTCGACTGTCGCGATAATCGGCGCCGTTGCGGTCGCTGTCGAAACCGTCGTCTTCCTGGCCGGACAGCGACAGGCGCAGATCACCGCCATCCCAACCGGTGCCCTGACTGGCATAAAAGTCGTTGATGCCACGCTGGCCGCGCGTGATCTTCAAACGCGTGCCATGGCTGTCGGCCGGGTGGCGGGTGATGATGTTGATCACCGCCATCAGCGCGTTGGCGCCGTAGCTGACCGTGTTCGGGCCGCGAAATACCTCGATCCGGTCGATGTCTTCCATCGCTACCGGGATATCGCTCCAGTCCACCGTCGCCAGGCCGGCGCGGTACACCGAGCGGCCATCGATCAACACTTGCATGCGCCGTGCTTCGCTGGCGTTGGTGCCGTGGTAATTCACCGCCGGCTGATTGCCGTTGATGCTGCCGACCATCATCCCGGGTACCAGCCGCAGCAATTCGCTGATGTCGCGGGCACCGCTGGCGCTGATCAGTTCGCTATCGAGAACGGTCATGCTCCCGGGCACTTCCGCTGGCGTCTGCTTCAGCCGCGTGGCGGTAAGCACCTGCGGCAGCGTCTGGCTGTCGACGAACAGATCGTCCGCCAGCACTAGCGGGCTGAACAGCAGCGCCAGGAGCAGCGGCGAGCGCGGGGGAGGAGGGCCAGAAAACACGACACAGCCTGCAGAGAGAAGAATTGGCGCGCATGTTAACCGAGGGCGGCGACTTTTCCAGTGACGTTGCAGGCATTTTCCTAGGTTTTATTGGTCTTCTTCCTACAAATGTCGGTAATTGTTGCTGGGGCTGGCCGCCATCGGGTCGCCCCGTATAATGCCCGGCATCGCCACTGGTATGGATTAACGGATTGCATATGACTGAACAGCGCCCGATTGCGGTCCTGGGAGGCGGAAGTTTTGGTACCGCCGTGGCCAATCTGCTGGCCGAGAACGGCCATCAAGTCCTTCAGTGGATGCGTGACCCCGAGCAGGCCGAGGCCATCCGGGTCAATCGCGAAAACCCGCGTTACCTCAAAGGCATCAAGATTCTCCCGGGCGTGACTGCTGTCACCGACCTGCAAGCCACTCTCGATGCCTGCGATCTGTGCTTTGTCGCGCTGCCATCCAGCGCCTTGCGCACGGTACTCGCTGCCCATGCCGAGCGCTTGAGCGGCAAGATGCTGGTCAGCCTGACCAAAGGCATCGAAGCGCAGACCTTCAAGCTGATGAGCCAGATTCTCGAAGAGATCGCCCCGCAGGCGCGCATCGGCGTGTTGTCCGGGCCGAACCTGGCGCGGGAAATCGCTGAGCACGCACTGACCGCCACGGTGGTCGCCAGTGAAGACGAAGAACTGTGCAAAGCGGTGCAAGCCGCCCTGCACGGGCGCACCTTCCGCGTCTACGCCAGCGCCGACCGTTTCGGTGTCGAGCTGGGCGGGGCGTTGAAAAACGTTTACGCGATCATCGCCGGCATGGCGGTGGCGCTGGAGATGGGCGAGAACACCAAGAGCATGCTGATCACTCGCGCCTTGGCCGAGATGACCCGCTTCGCCGTGAATCAGGGCGCCAACCCGATGACCTTCCTTGGTCTGGCCGGGGTTGGCGATCTGATCGTCACCTGTTCATCGCCCAAAAGCCGCAACTACCAGGTCGGCTTCGCCCTCGGTCAGGGCTTGAGCCTTGACGAAGCGGTGTCGCGTCTCGGCGAGGTCGCCGAAGGGGTCAACACCCTCAAAGTGCTCAAGGCCAAGTCCCAGGAAGTCGGCGTGTACATGCCGCTGGTCGCCGGGCTGCATGCGATCCTGTTCGAAGGACGCACGCTGGAGCAGGTGATCGGTCTACTGATGCGTGCCGAGCCGAAAACCGACGTCGACTTTATTTCCACCAGCGGTTTCAACTGATTCAGCTGTTACACGGACAGGAAGCAAGCCATGAACGATCCGAAAAGCGAAACCCAGTACGAATCCATCCTCCTGCGGGTGTTGTGGATGATCGTTTATCTGCTGGTCTGGCAAGTCGCGCAGTTCATCCTCGGCGCGGTGGTCTTGGTGCAACTGATCTACCGCCTGATCTACGGCGCACCGAGCGCCAGCCTGATGAATTTCGGCGACAGCCTCAGCCAGTTCCTCGCGCAGATCGGCCGCTTCGGCACGTTCCACAGTGACCAGAAGCCCTGGCCGTTCGCCGACTGGCCAGCGCCGCGCACCCCGGAAGGTGAAGCGCCGCACACCGTTGCCCCGGCCGCGCATCCGGTGCGCGATGAGGAGCCCAAACTATGAAACTGTGGGTATTGCGTCATGGTGAGGCGGTGCCTCACGGCTCGAAAATCGATTCCGAGCGCGAGTTGACCGAGCATGGTCGTAAAGAAGTCCTGCGCAGCGCCGCGCATCTGATGGGCCAGCCGCTGACGGCAATTTACGCCAGCCCTTATCTGCGCGCGCAGCAGACCGCGCAGATTGTCCGCGAGGCATTGGGGTTCGAGCCAGAGATCCGTACGGTCGAGTGGCTGACGCCGGAGAGCGATCCGGACAAGGTGGCCGAGCAATTGGTGTCGGTGAGCAATGTGCTGCTGGTCAGCCACAACCCGTTGGTGGGCAATCTGCTCAGCTATCTGCAACACGGCGCCGGGCATCCGTCGGAGAAGGTCAGTACAGCGGGGCTGGCGGAGCTTGAGCACAGCGAGCTGCTGATTGGCTCGATGAAGCTCAACAGCCTCAAGCACCCTTAAAAGCAAAGATCGTCCGATCGCGGCCCGAGCCTTCGGCAGCTCCTGCATTGGAATGCATTCCTCTGTAGGAGCTGCCGAAGGCTGCGATCTTTTGATCTTGTTTCTTTTGGTAAAAAATTCAACCAAGCACTTGCTTGGTTGACTACGCTTGCTCCAGACCAAAAAAAACAGGAGCGAGTCGCATGTCTGCCGCCTTCCGTTTGCCGCTGGACGTGTTCTACGAACGGGAAGCCCGGCACCCGCGCCAGCGCTTTCTGGTGCAGCCCATCGGCGGTGGTCAGGTAGAGACGCTGACGTGGGCCGATGTCGGCCATCAGGCCCGTTGTGCGGCGCACTGGTTGCGCGCGCGGGAGCTGCCGCCCGGCAGCCACATCGCCCTGATCTCGAAAAACTGCGCGCACTGGATCATCGCCGATCTGGCGATCTGGATGGCCGGGCATGTGTCGGTGCCGCTGTACCCCAATCTCACCGCTGAATCCGTTGCGCAAGTGCTGACTCACTCGGAAAGTGCGCTGGCGTTCATCGGCAAGCTCGATGACTGGGCAGGCATGGCGCAAGGCGTGCCGACGGGTTTGCCGACCATCAGCCTGCCGCTGCATCCGCCAGGCGAGTTCGATTACAGCTGGGCGGACCTGCAGAGCTGTTCGCCAATCCAGGACGATCCACGCCCCGCCGCCGGACAATTGGCGACGATCATCTATACCTCCGGCACCACCGGCCTGCCCAAAGGCGTGATGCACAGTTTCGCCAATCTTGGTTTCGCCACCAGTCGCGGCACGCAGCTGTTCGGGCTCAACGAGAACGATCGGCTGCTGTCGTATCTACCGCTGTGCCACGTCGCCGAGCGCATGTTTGTCGAACTGGCGTCGATCTATACCGGGCAGACAGTGTTCTTTGCCGAAAGCCTCGACACCTTCATCACCGATCTGCAGCGCGCGCGGCCGACGGCAATGTTTGGCGTGCCGCGTATCTGGACCAAATTCCAGATGGGCGTATACAGCAAGATCCCGGCGCAGCGTCTGGACTTCCTCCTCGGGTTGCCCTTCATCGGCAAGCGGGTCGGGCACAAAGTGCTGGCCGGGCTCGGCCTGGATGCCTTGCGCGTGGCGTTGTCCGGCGCCGCGCCGGTACCGCAGACCTTGCTCGCCTGGTATCAGAAACTTGGCCTCGATGTGCTGGAGGTGTACGGCATGACCGAGGGCTGCGGTTATTCGCATATCTGCCTGCCGGGGCAGTACAAGCAGGGTTGGATTGGTCAGCCGTGCCCGGAAGTCGAGGTGCGCATCGATGAGTCCGGCGAGGTGCAGGTGCGCAGCCAGGCCAACATGCTCGGCTATTTCAAGGAACCGCAGAAAACTGCCGAGACGCTGACTGCCGACGGCTTTCTGCGCACCGGCGACAAGGGTGAGCAGGACAGCGAAGGGCGCCTGCGCCTGACCGGGCGACTCAAGGAAATCTTCAAGACCAGCAAGGGCAAATACGTCGCACCGGCGCCGATCGAAAACCGTCTGGCCGTGCATTCACGCATCGAACAGGTGTGCGTGGTCGGCGATGGCCTGAGTGCACCGCTGGGGTTGTGCGTGCTGTCGACGGTCAATCAGCAAGAGCCTCGTGCCAGCCTGCACGCCAGCCTGGAAAAATTGCTGGAGGAGGTCAACGCCGCCCTCGACAAGCACGAACGCCTGCACCGGCTGGTGGTGGTCAAGGACAACTGGGCGGTGGATAACGGCTTCCTCACGCCGACCCTGAAAATCAAACGCAACGTCATCGAAGACCGCTACGGCGCACGCTTCGAAGAATGGAGCGCGCGCAGCGAGGCGGTGCTGTGGCAGGATTGAGCATCGATTACAACAACAAAGGAAGTCTGCGATGAGCTTGTGGCGTACTACTCCCGACATCGAACAGCTGAATGCGATCCAGAAGAACACCATTGGCGAAGTGCTGGATATTCGCTTCGAAGCCTTCGACGAACAGTCGCTGACCGCGAGCATGGTCATCGACCATCGCACCCACCAGCCTTACGGCCTGCTGCATGGCGGCGCATCGGTGGTGCTGGCGGAAACCGTGGGTTCGATGGCCAGTTATCTGTGCATCGATGCCAGTAAATTCTATTGCGTCGGCCTGGAGATCAACGCCAACCATTTGCGCGGTTTGCGCAGTGGGCGGGTGACGGCGGTGGCCACGCCGATTCATATCGGGCGCACCACGCATGTCTGGGACATCCGTTTGACCAGCGACGAGGGCAAGGCCAGTTGCGTATCGCGCCTGACCATGGCGGTGGTGCCGCTGGGGGAACAGCCGCCGCTGCGCTGATGGTAGCGGTCGGACGGTGGCATCACCTCACTTAAAAGTTGAGTTGTGCTCGGGAGTATCTTCGCTGGCCCGGACTGGTCTCGCTAACGACGTAGTATTGGTCGACATCGGTCGGTGGGCTTTCGCGAACGATGCCGGCGCCGACCTCGTTTTTTTCAAGGTCCCAGAAGGTTGTGCCCAGCTCTGCGCTCAGGCCGGGCTTGGCGATCGTGACGAAGGTCGAGCGTATGTCCCCGACTGCGCTCACGACCGCACGGCTAACCGCCGTTCGGGTATGTACGTCCAGCGCGTCGTAGCCAGGGATCTGTGACACGGCCAGATTGGCGATCTGCCCCAGAGATAAAAAGAAGTGACGGCTGCTGTAGCCGACCACCGCGTTCTCCTGATTGAAGCTCGGTTCACTGTCGCTCGAAGGCCTGGCTGGTGTTCCCCGCGCCCCTCTTACCGCTGAGGCAGCGGCAGCACTGGCAGCCGTGACTGCCGAGACGGAAAAAACCGACTGCAACACATTACCGGTTGCGTCGTTGCCAAACAGCACTGAGCCACCGAATCCGGTGGCGCCTGCTGCCAATCCTGCCCCAACCACGCTGGCCGCTCCCGTGAGCGGATCGACACGGCCCACAGCCGGGTTGCTCGGACCGGCATTGGCGAGATACTGCGCCGATATCTCACGAAACAGCGTACCGAAGGCGCTGCCGATCTGGCCCGCCGCTGCGGGATTGCCGCGTGGATCGAGCATGCCGAGCAGTGAAGGCGCGGCGCCCAAGGCTGCACCTATTACGGCACCACCGATTTTTGCAGCCAGAGGTCCCCAATCGGCCGGGGAACTGATGTGCATGGAACTTTGCGCCCAGTTGGCACCGGCATAGCCACTTATGCCACCCGTTACGGCGCCCGCCAACGCGCCTCCAATGCCCACCGCAACGTTGGCCGGAGGCAGGACACCGACGAAGGCCGCTTGCGCTGCGGCGGCAAAAGCTGCGCTAACAAACTCGCGCGTGGCTGTCGCGCCCGCTGCCTTGGTGGTGTCCCATCCAGTCAGTCCCTGGCGGTCGACAAACCTGACGGGATTGCCGCGCACCATCAAGTACTGATTCATACCATCGGTGATACCCACCGGATCCGGGCTGATCCAGCGCATCAACCAAGGCGCATAGAAGCGTTGGCCATAGTAGTAAAGGCCGGTGGCATCGAGCTCCTGGCCTGCGTACCGACGGGTCTTGTAGCGGGCCTGTACCTGATCCGGGCCTGCCCACCACGAGGTGCCGCCATAGGGGAAATAGTTCTCCTCGCAGATGGTGTTGCCCTGATCGTCGAGGACCAGCATGTTCGAGCCAAGATGGTTGCTGAACTGGTAGCGATATTGATCGGCAACCTTGTCTTTCTTGTCCCAGTGCAGGATTTCAACAGCACAACGTCCGGCCTGTACGGAAATGACGTGCAAGGTTTCATCGGCCCGATGGCGTACTTCCAGCCCTGGCAGATAGCGCGTTTCATGCGATTGCGCGAGTGCTGGCGATTGGATGAGGCGTATTTTGCGCTGGCGCTGGCCCGCACCGTCATACACATAGCGTTCGCAGTCGTTTGTAGCGTCCTTGCGCATGACCTGATCGACCTGAAGCAATCGTCCGCCAGCACTCCAGCGCAAAGGCTGGCCGGGCTGGAGCATTTTCCGGTTGCCGTTGCTATCGAACCCGGCGGAAATCTCCAGCTCGTCGGGCAGCGTGCCGCTGACAGTCTGTTCCAGGCCACGATTGCTGTATCTGGAAATCGCCGTGCGCTGCGTCCAGCTCTTGCTTGCGGCGCTGTGAACCAGGGCGATGAGGTTGCCGGCTGCATCATAGGTGTAGGCCTGGCGGTAGTTTTCGAGCTGCGCCGAATCTGGTGGAGAGCTGAAGACCGGCTCCTGGGGCCCATTGACCGTGCTGCTTCGTTGCCAACCCGTGGCACCAATCAATTGGTAGAGGCTGTCATAGATAAACGAGGAAACAGGATTGATGGTCTGGTTGCGAAAAAACCGCGTGGGCTGCGCCATGTCCTCGACACTGAGGATGTTGCCGACCGGATCGTAGCAATAGACCAGATGTTGCAGGGCGGGGCGCCCGTCCTTTTCGGCAATGATCTTCAGGAGTCGGCCGCTCTGTGGATCGTAGAGATTCTGGCTGATAACGCCGTTAGCGGCTGCCTGACGCAAAACCTGATTGCCCGCGTTGTACTGGATATCGTGCAATAACAGTCTGGGCTGCGAATCCTGCGCGACTTTGAGACTGATCTGGTTCAGTTGCCCGCCGACATCCAGATGGAGCTGTTTCTGATTGCCCATAACGTCTTGCTGGCTGATCGTTTCGTTCAACGCGTTGTAGCTGATATGGGTTGCGGCACCGCTCTCGCATTCATGCAGCAGGTCTCTCTCTGCCACGGCTTGCGGCCAGTCTGGCTCGTCGAGGTCGCTGAGGAAATGCCGTACACACCTGAGCTGTTCACCCGTGAGGGAATATTCAGGAAAAAATTCGCTGCCGGCACTATCGTCATGGCGAACAATTCGGCCGCATTGGTTGTGCGCTGCGCACGATGACGAGCTGCCGCCGTAACTGAAAAAGCCACTTTTTCTGGCGCTCATGCCCTGTACGTGTATCGACGATACTGACCGGGCGCAGCAGCAAATCATAGTCGGTCAACGTCTGCGTCATCAGCCCGTCCCAGGCGATGAGGCGTTGTCCTGCTGCGCCCGGCAATGTCAGGCGAAGCGCGCCATCGACGCTGTCGCTGGAGAGGGATACCCCTGTGAGGCTGGAAATCACGGTCAGGTTGGGGCGGGCGTCGGGTTCGCGCTGATGCAGCGCACCCAGGCGTGGATCGCAGGCTTCAGTCAATTGACCTGAAGCATTGTAGCGTTGGCGATAAATGCGCGGGTCGATCGGCCCACCGGGCGCTTCACGACAATAGGACACCGTGGCAACGTTCAGTCCTCGTGAATCCATCACGGCGAGTGTCGGCGTATGAGTGTGCATGACGCATCCCGAGTGCTGGACCTGATTCGTTTATCGGACAAGAGCGGCCAGCGGTCAACTGTCAGAAATTACAGGTGAGCGTAGATTGCGACGACCGGTTCAACGTCTGTATGGATAAAACGTCATCGCCACTATTCGTGACCGTTACGGTCATTGCTGTCGACGCGGGTCTTGCGGACAATCAACGCCACGTTTCCCGCCCATGGATTTGCCCGCATGTCGCAACCGATCTTTTTCGCCCACGCCAACGGTTTCCCCTCGGGGACCTATGGCAAGTTGTTCGCGGCGCTGGCGCCGGAGTATCGGGTCGCGCATCTGGAGCAGCACGCCCATGACCCGCGTTTTCCGGCAGACGACAACTGGTACAACCTCGTCGACGAACTGATCCATCACCTGGAGCAGCAAGAGCAGCCGGTGTGGGGCGTCGGCCATTCCTTTGGCGGTCTGCTGCACCTGCATGCGGCGTTGCGTTGTCCCGAGCTGTATCGCGGCGTGGTCATGCTCGACTCGCCAGTACTGACCCGCACTGATCAGTGGGTGATTCGCGCGGCCAAGCGCTTTGGTTTCATCGACCGGCTGACACCCGCCGGGCGCACCCTCGGGCGGCGTGAAGAATTCGCCGATCTCGACAGCGCGCGCAGTTACTTTTCCGGCAAAACCCTGTTTCGCGGCTTCGACCCGGAATGCTTCGATGCCTACCTGCAACATGGTTTGCATCAGGTCGACGACAAGCTGCGCCTGCGTTTTGACCCGGCTACCGAAATCAGCATTTATCGCGGCGTGCCGCACACCAGCCCCGGGCGCACCCGGCAGTTGCAGGTACCGCTGGCCATGGTGCGCGGGCACAAGAGCCGGGTGGTCATGCGCCATCACAGCCGTTTCGTCTCGCGTCTGCCCCAGGGCGAGGCGCTGAGCATGCCTGGCGGGCACATGTTCCCGCTGGAGCGCCCGCAAGATACGGCGCGGCTGCTCAAGAATCTGTTCATGCGCTGGCAGCAGCGACAGAACAAGGATTGCGCATGAGCGCGACCTGCGAAGACGTGCGCCTGAACCTGCCGCACATCGAATTGGCCGCGCATATGTTCGGCCCCGAGGACGGCCTGCCGGTGATCGCGTTGCACGGCTGGCTCGACAACGCCAACAGCTTCGCCCGGCTGGCGCCGAAGCTCCACGGTTTGCGTATCGTCGCGCTGGACATGGCCGGCCACGGTCATTCCGCTCATCGGCCAAGCGGCGCCGGTTATGCCCTGTGGGACTACGCCCATGATGTGCTGCAAGTCGCCGAGCAGTTGGGCTGGAAGCGTTTCGGCCTGCTCGGGCATTCGATGGGCGCGATTGTCTCGATGGTGCTGGCCGGTTCGCTGCCTGAACGCATCAGCCATCTGGCGCTCATCGATGGCGTGATTCCTCCGACAGACAAAGGCGAAAACGCCGCCGAGCGCATGGGCATGGCCCTACAGGCGCAACTTGATCTGCGCGAAAAGCGCAAACCGGTCTATACCACCCTTGAGCGTGCCATCGAGGCGCGGATGAAAGGCTTGGTGGCAGTCAGTCGCGAGGCCGCCGAACTGTTGGCCCAGCGCGGTTTGATGCCGGTCCCCGGCGGTTACACCTGGCGCACCGACAATCGCCTGACCCTGCCATCGCCGCTGCGCCTGACGGAAGAACAGGCAATGGCGTTTGCCCCGCGCGTCAGTTGCCCGGCGCATCTGGTAGTCGCGGCGGATGGCATGCTGGCCAGGCATCCTGAGTTGCTGCAGCGTCTACCCTTCAGTCACGAACAGTTGCCGGGCGGGCATCATCTGCACCTGAATGACGAGGCTGGCGCAGGTCTTGTAGCAGACTGTTTCAATCGCTTTTTCGCCATGCCTTGACTTGCTACCGGCAACTGCCGAGGCTGGGCGGGTTGAAACAGGAGACAAACTTGATGGATTTCTATACCGCTGCGACCCCGACCCGCCCAGCCATGACCGTCCGGTGAGCCTGACTATGCGGCCACTCAGTCTTTTCGCGCTGTGCTGCTTCAGCTCCTTGTCCTTCGCTGCCGATGTGCCGGGCAGCCAGGATCTGCAAATCGTGCCGCGTCTGGGCGATGCACAGATCGTCGACTATCGCCCTGCGGCCGAGCTGGAGCGCATCTACCCGCTGGGCTCGATCCGCAAGATCAGCGGCCAGTTGCGCTTCGACGGTCAGGTCACCGCCCGTGGCCAGACCACCTCGGTGACTTACGAGTTGCCGCCGGAACATTCCGCCACCGAAGCCTTCACCGCCGCCCGCGAATCCCTGCAACAGCAGGACGCCGAGTTGCTGTTCTGGTGCCAGGCCCGCGATTGCGGCGAAAGCAGCCTGTGGGCCAACGAAGTGTTCGGCAACGCCAAGCTGTATGGCTCTGACGAGCAACAGGCTTATCTGTTGCTCAGGCTGGCGGCGCCAAAGGACAACACGCTGGTGGCGCTCTACAGCATCACTCGCGGCAATCGCAAAGCCTATCTGCATGTCGAACAGTTCGAGGCGACTGTGCCGTTGGGCGAACTGCTGCCGACCTCGGCAACCCTGCTGCGCCAGTTGAAAAGCACCGGCGAGCTGGATTTCCCGAAACTCGCTGATGAGCCGGATGCCACTTGGCTGCGCCTGATTTCCCGTGGCCTGAATCTCGACACGACCTTGCGGGTCACGGTTTCCGGGCCCAAGGCCGAAGCCTGGCGCCAGGCGTTGATCACTCAGGGTGTGCGGGCGGCCCGGATGGAAACCGGCAATCTCGAAGGCTCTGGCCTGCGCATCGACCTGTTGCGATAAGCTGTGCCGGGCGAACACGCACGCAGTGTTCGCCTACTCTTTCGCTGACTGACTTTGCCGGGACTTTCCATGCTCAATAACGATCGCCTGCTGGTGCAGATTCTGCTGCTGGTGTTGTTTGGTGCCAGCCTGTGGGTGATGGCGCCGTTCTGGTCGGCGCTGTTCTGGGGCGCGGTGCTGGCGTTCGCCAGTTGGCCGCTGATGCGTTTGCTGACCCGTGCGCTCAATGGCCGCGAATCGCTGGCCGCGTTGATCCTGACACTGGGCTGGATGTTGCTGGTGGCGGCGCCGCTGGTGTGGCTGGGTTTCAACCTTGCCGATCATGTGCGCGATGCCACGGCATTGATCAAGGATGTGCAGGTCGACGGTTTGCCGGAAGCGCCCACTTGGCTTGGCAGCGTGCCATTGGTTGGTGAGCGACTGGTGGCGATGTGGGACAGCATCGATCAGCAGGGCGCGGCGTTGATGGTCTCGATCAAGCCGTATCTGGGCCAGGTCGGTAACTGGCTGCTGGCGCGCAGCGCGCAGATCGGCGGCGGGATTCTCGAGCTGACGCTGAGCCTGGTGTTCGTGTTCTTTTTCTACCGTGACGGGCCACGACTGGCGGCGTTTGTGCACAGTCTGTTGCAGCGCTTGATTGGCGATCGTGCCGGTTATTACATCGAATTGGTGGCGGGCACGGTGCAGCGCGTGGTCAACGGTGTGATTGGTACGGCGGCGGCGCAGGCGGTGCTGGCGTTGATCGGCTTTTTGATTGCCGGGGTTCCTGGGGCGCTGGTGCTGGGGATCGTCACGTTTATGCTGAGTCTGATTCCGATGGGGCCACCGCTGGTGTGGGTGCCGGCTACGGCTTGGCTGGTGTGGAAGGGGGAGTACGGGATGGCGATCTTTCTCGGGATCTGGGGGACGTTCATCATCAGTGGCGTGGACAATGTGCTCAAGCCGTATCTGATCAGCCGTGGCGGTAATCTGCCGTTGGTGATTGTGTTGCTCGGGGTGTTTGGCGGGTTGATTGCCTTTGGCTTTATCGGGTTGTTTATTGGGCCTACTTTGTTGGCGGTGGCTTATAGTTTGTTGACGGATTGGAGTAAGAGTCAGGCTCGGGTCTAGCGGGGGGGCTTGGCGGCCTTTGGGCCGACCATGCTTGGGTTTGTTTGGTGTGAATATCCGAATGTTTCGCTGCGGCGGCTGGCGGTTTCGCCTGACGGCGACTTACTTTTTTACAAGCGCCTAAAAAAGTAAGCAAAAAACGCTAGCTCCTGCGTTCGGCCCTCGCAGGCTCGGGTTCCTTCGCTGCGGGATCGATCCGGGCGCAGCGGCTCCGGTTTGCTTCGCTGCACCTACACTCGCTGTGTACGACTGCGTCGTACGGTCGCTGCGCTCCCACGCCCGGATCAATCCCTCCGCTCAGCCTTCCGACGTCGCCCGTGGATCAAGATCAAAAGCGGTACTCGAGCTTGCGCTCATTGTTGAGTGGGGCGGCTTCGCCGCGGGCAGCTACGCTGCTTTGCTTTTGATTTTGATTTTGTGGGAGCGAGCCTGCTCGCGAAGGCGGCCTGGCAGCCACCCATATCTCTCTGAAACCACTCGATCCCTGTGGGAGCTGGCTTGCCAGCGATAGCGCCCTCACATCCAACCAATATCTGTCGAATACACTCAGTTTCATTGTGGGAGCGAGCCTGCTCGCGAAGGCGGCCTGGCAGCTACCCATATCTCTCTGAAACCACTCGATCCCTGTGGGAGCTGGCTTGCCAGCGATAGCGCCCTCACATCCAACCAATATCTACCGAATACACTCAGTTTCATTGTGGGAGCGAGCCTGCTCGCGAAGAGGCCGATACATTCAACAGATGCATTGAATCATCAGACGCTTTCGCGAGCAGGCTCGCTCACACTTCAAGTCGGCTGAGCCTCAGCCCCGTGGCAACCGGACAACGGCGGTCAGCCCGCCACCCGGTGTTTCTTCCAGATCCAACCCCCCACCCAGCCGCTGCGCGGCTTCGCGGGCGATGGTCATGCCCAGCCCCACGCCGCCGGAGTTGCGGTTACGCGAGCCTTCCAGTCGGTAGAACGGTTCAAACACGGCTTCCCGCTGGTCTTCAGCAATACCCGGCCCGTGATCAATCACCCGCATCAGCAATTCCTCACGCTGTTCCAGCAGTTCAATCCTTGCCTGTCCTGCGTAACGCAGGGCGTTGTCCAGCAGGTTGTTGATGCACGAGCGCAGCGCCATCGGTTGTACTGGCAAAGGCGCGCAGTGGCCGCTGACCTGTACATCGGCGCCCTGGTCCTGGGCGTTTTCGCACAGCGATTCGACCAGCGCCTGCACGTCCAGCAACTGCAAGGCTTCGCTGGTGCGTTGTTCGTGCAGATAGGTGAGGGTGGCGTCGAGCATGCCGATCATGTCGTCCAGGTCCTGGCGCATCTGGCTTTGCAGCTTGTCGTCGCTGATGTTTTCCAGGCGCAGTTTCAGCCGTGACAGTGGCGTGCGCAGGTCGTGGGAGACGGCGCCGAGCATGCGCGCGCGTTGCTGGACCTGTTCGCGGATGCGTCGTTGCATGAGGTTGAAGGTGTGCGCCGCTTGCCGGGCCTCGCGCGGGCCGGATTCGTCGAGGGGGTCGCTGTCGAGGTCTTCGCTCAGGCGCTCGGCGGCGTCGCTCAGGCGCTGGATCGGCCGGCTGAGCAGCTTGGCGCCGTACCAGGCGGCAATCATCAGGGTGATGAACTGAAAGGTCAGCGGCACCACCGGGCCACCGAACCAGGGGCGTGTTTGCCTCGGTGGGTAAGCGGTGTTGTGCAGCGGCGGTTGGCCGTCGATGTTCGCTGAGAACTCGGGCGGTGGTGGGGGCGGAGGAGGGCCGTAGAGTCTGAACCAGGCGAAGGCCAGCAGGTGCGCCAGGACAATCGCCACGAACAGCACCCCGAACAGGCGACCGAACAGGGTGTCGAAGCGCGCCTTCATCAACCGATGTCCCGCGCGTCGAACAGGTAACCCTCGCCGCGCACGGTCTTGATCAGTTGCGGGGCTTTCGGGTCGTCGCCGAGTTTTTGCCGCAGGCGCGAGACCAGCAGGTCGATGCTGCGGTCGAAAGCCTCGATCGAGCGACCGCGAGCGGCGTCGAGCAGTTGTTCGCGGCTGAGCACGCGGCGCGGGCGTTCGATGAAGACCCAGAGCAGGCGGAATTCGGCGTTGGACAACGGCACTACCAGGCCATTGTCGGCGACCACTTGGCGCAGGACGCTGTTGAGGCGCCAGTTGTCGAAGCGAATGTTCGTGCGCTGTTCGCTGCGGTCGTCGCGCACGCGGCGCAGGATGGTCTGGATGCGGGCGACCAGTTCGCGTGGTTCGAACGGTTTGGCCATGTAATCGTCGGCGCCCAGTTCCAGGCCGATAATGCGGTCGGTGGGTTCGCAGCGGGCGGTGAGCATCAGGATCGGAATGTCCGATTCGGCGCGCAGCCAGCGGCACAGCGACAGACCGTCTTCGCCGGGCAGCATCAGGTCGAGGACGATGACGTCGAAATGTTCGCCCTGCAGTGCCTGGCGCATCGCCGCGCCGTCGGTGACGCCGCTGGCGTGAATGTTGAAACGGGCGAGGTAATCGATCATCAGCTCGCGGATCGGCACGTCATCATCGACGATCAGCGCGCGGATGCTCCAGCGCTTGTCGTCTTTGCTTTCATCCGTCACGGTTGTCGGGGTGTTGTGCATGGGGCTGTTCACTGCCAGGGGTGGTTTCAGCATAGGCGTCCGGCCGGGAGGCGGGAAGTGCTGTTGTAAGGACGTGTAGCGCCGGGCGAGGCTAACCCGAATGCATGTTGCCGGCGTGTCGGCTGTGTATCGGAGTCGACACAATAGCCGTGCGGGCTAAGCTGATAACCGCCAGCGCGACGATTTACCGATCATCGGGTGCCGCGCTGCCGCCGGTTCCGCTACAATGCGCGCCGTTTTCGACCAGCCTGAGAGCCCATCCATGTCCGCCTGCCAGACTCCTATCATCGTCGCCCTGGATTTCCCCACCCGTGACGCCGCACTGAAGCTGGCCGACCAGTTGGACCCGAAGCTGTGCCGGGTCAAAGTGGGCAAGGAACTGTTCACCAGTTGCGCGGCGGAAATCGTCGGCACCCTGCGTGACAAGGGTTTTGAAGTGTTTCTGGACCTGAAATTCCACGACATTCCCAACACCACCGCGATGGCCGTGAAAGCCGCTGCCGAGATGGGCGTGTGGATGGTCAACGTGCACTGCTCCGGTGGCCTGCGCATGATGGCGGCCTGCCGCGAAGAGCTGGACAAGCGCAGTGGTCCGCAACCATTGTTGATTGGTGTGACCGTGCTGACCAGCATGGAGCGCGAGGATCTGGCCGGTATCGGTCTGGATATCGAGCCGCAGGAACAAGTGCTGCGTCTGGCGGCACTGGCCGAGAAGGCCGGGATGGACGGTCTGGTGTGTTCGGCGCTGGAAGCGTCGGCGCTGAAAACCGCGCACCCGTCGCTGCAACTGGTGACCCCGGGAATTCGCCCGGCGGGCAGCGCGCAGGATGACCAACGGCGCATTCTGACCCCGCGTCAGGCGCTGGATGCCGGTTCCGATTACCTGGTAATCGGCCGTCCGATCAGCCAGGCGACAGATCCGGCGCAGGCGTTGGCCGCAGTCGTAGCCGAAATTGCCTAAAGCTTATTGAAGATCCAACTGTGGGAGCGAGCCTGCTCGCGAAGAGGGAGTGTCAGTCGACATCATTACCGACTGATCCACCGCTTTCGCGAGCAGGCTCGCTCCCACATTGGTTTCAGGCTGGCCTTAAACCTTCAGAACCAACTTGCCAAAGTTCTCGCCGTTGAACAGTTTCATCAGCGTCTCGGGGAACGTCTCCAGCCCATCAACCACATCTTCCTTGCTCTTGAGCTGCCCGTTGGCCATCCAGCCGGCCATCTCCTGCGCGGCGCTGGCGAACTGCGCGGCGTAGTCCATCACCACAAAACC
Source organism: Pseudomonas sp. GXM4 (assembly GCF_008923895.1). Classification (NCBI taxonomy): domain Bacteria; kingdom Pseudomonadati; phylum Pseudomonadota; class Gammaproteobacteria; order Pseudomonadales; family Pseudomonadaceae; genus Pseudomonas; species Pseudomonas sp. GXM4. Next base: position 13,119 of record NZ_WBRZ01000029.1, on the reverse strand, counting down.
TTCCATCCGCGCGCGATTGACCAGCAGTGACAGGTAATTGGCCGGGCCTTTGACCGCTTCTTTATTGTTGTACTGGCTGATCGCGCCGCAGATCACCACCCGCGCTTTCATGTTCAAGCGGCTCAGCACCGCGTCGAGAATGTCGCCGCCGACGTTATCGAAATACACGTCCACGCCCTTCGGGCATTCGCGCTTCAGTCCGGCCACGACGTCTTCGGCCTTGTAATCGATGGCGCCGTCGAAGCCCAATTCGTCGATGAGGAATTTGCACTTGTCGGCCCCGCCGGCAATGCCAACGACGCGGCAGCCTTTGATTTTGGCGATCTGCCCGGCCACGCTGCCCACCGCACCTGCGGCGCCGGACAGCACCACGGTGTCACCGGCTTTCGGTGCGCCGACGTCGAGCAGGGCGAAGTAGGCGGTCATGCCGGTCATGCCCAGTGCAGACAGATAGCGTGGCAATGGCGCGAGTTTCGGGTCGACCTTGTAGAAACCGCGCGGCTCGCCGAGGAAATAATCCTGCACACCGAGGGCACCGTTGACGTAATCGCCGACGGCGAAGCCGGGATTGTTCGACGCGATGACTTTTCCCACGCCCAGTGCGCGCATGACCTCACCGAGACCGACCGGCGGGATGTAGGACTTGCCTTCGTTCATCCAGCCGCGCATGGCCGGGTCGAGGGACAAGTATTCGTTTTTCACCAGAATCTGTCCTGCCTGTGGCTCGCCGACCGGTACTTCCTGATAAGTGAAAGTCTCGCGGGTCGCGGCGCCCACCGGGCGTTTGGCGAGCAGGAACTGGCGATTGGTCTGGTTGGTCATGACAGGCACTCGAATGGAATGAAGCCTTGTTGATAGCTCTTCAACGGCGATGTCGCAAGGTTGGCTGATACGGCGAATGCGAGTCGATCCAGTGCAGTGATGGTTACGGGGCGGGTTTCATCACTGCGGCGCATGCGCCGGTAAACAGCGATTGCATAGTGCTGACGTGCTTTCGCTGCCCTTGGCTATGCTGCGACGCCAACATCTCCCATTTTTTTTGCATTCGAGGACATAGCCATGAGCATGACGTTTTCCGGTCAGGTGGTTGTAATCACGGGAGCCGCCTACGGCATCGGTCGCGCGACAGCCCTGGCGTTTGCCGCCGAAGGCCTGAAAGTGGTGGTGGCTGACCTCGACGCGGCTGGAGGCGAAGGCACGGTTGCGCTGATTCGTACCGCCGGTGGCGAAGCGTCCTTCGTGCGCTGCGACGTGACGGTGGAAAGCGATGTAAAAAATCTGATGGATGAGGTGATCAATACCTACGGTCGTCTCGACTATGCCTTCAACAACGCCGGGATCGAAATCGAGAAGGGCAAACTGGCCGACGGTACGCTGGACGAGTTCGACGCGATCATGGGTGTCAACGTCAAAGGCGTCTGGCTGTGCATGAAGTATCAGTTGCCGTTGCTGTTGGCGCAGGGAGGTGGCGCGATCGTCAACACGGCGTCGGTAGCCGGGCTGGGCGCAGCGCCGAAAATGAGCATCTACGCGGCATCGAAACATGCGGTGATCGGCCTGACCAAGTCGGCGGCGATCGAATACGCGAAAAAGAAAATCCGCGTCAACGCAGTGTGCCCGGCAGTGATCGATACGGACATGTTCCGCCGTGCCTACGAAGCCGACCCGAAGAAGGGCGAATTCGCCAACGCCATGCACCCGGTCGGGCGCATTGGCAAGGTCGAGGAGATCGCCAGCGCGGTGCTGTATCTGTGCAGCGATGGCGCAGCGTTTACCACTGGGCACTCATTGGCGGTGGACGGCGGCGTGACGGCGTTCTGAAAGTTGCCGAAACACAAAGAACCCGCCTGCGTGCGGGTTTTTTTGTACCTCGCGGTCGGTCCCTGTGAATACCGTTAAACAATGTGTATCAAACCGTTAGAACTGCCGTATTTGGCGGTGTTGTCGCACAGCCTCGGCGGCGCGGCTGTGATTTACTGCTGCCAGCAAAACTGACAGGAGTTTGCGAGCTCATGGAACTGAGAATTGACCGACAGGCAATGGTGCCGGTCGTGCAGCAGATCGTCGATGGAATGACTGACTGGATTGTGCAAAGCGGCATCCCGCCGGCCACCCGGTTGCCCTCCGTACGGCAAATCGCCCGGGGTAATCTGCTCAGCCAGTCGTGTGTCGTCGAAGCCTGCGAGCGCCTGGTTTCGCAAGGTGTGTTGACTGCGCGTCAGGGCGCGGGATTCATCGTCGCGGCCTCGCCGGCATTGCGCGAAGCGGACTCGGAATGGGCAGCGTGCGAGGGCCGCCCCGCATGGCGTGATGAGGTGGACGTCGCAACGAGTCGCTTGATTTTGGGGCAAGGAGGCTTGCCGCCGAGCTGGCGTGAGCCCGACGACCTCAGCTACGCATTACGCGAGGTGGCGCGCACCGACATGGCCAGCCTGTTCAACTACAGCTCGCCGCTGGGCCTGCCAGCGTTGCGCGAGCAAATTGCCAAGCGTCTCAAACTGCTGAACATCGACGCTTGCAATACACGGCTGATGAGTACCAGCGGTGCCAGTCATGCGCTCGATCTGATCGTGCGCACCCTGTTCAAGGCTGGCGACTGCGTGGTGGTGGAAACGCCCGGATATGCACCGTTGTTTGACCTGTTGCGCCTGCACGGCGTACAGATGCTCGAAGTGCGTCGGACACCGAGCGGGCCGGACATCGACATGCTCGAGTCAGTGCTGCGTCAGTTTCGTCCCGCTGCCTTGTTCATCGGCAGCCATCACCACAACCCCACCGGCAGTTGCCTGACCCCCGCCGTCGCCCAGCGCATCGTGCAATTGAGCAAGACCTACGACCTGCGCGTGATTGAAGATGACGTCTACGCTGATCTGCACACCGGCAGCGGTACGCGGTTGGCGGCGCTGGACCATGGCGGCCGGGTCATTTATGTCGGCAGCTTTTCCAAGACACTAAGCAGTTCGTTGCGGATCGGCTTTGTCCTGGCGGACAGCGAGCTGCTGAAGCGCCTGGCGGAGGTCAAGATGATCAGCGGCCTGGGCTGTTCGAGGCTGGCCGAGGCGGTGCTGGCCAGGCTGATGGCGACCGGCGCCTATCGCAAACTGGTGCAGCGCCAGCGCCAGCGCTTGAATGCCGATCGCGCGGCGGCCTTGCAGGCCCTGGAAGATGCCGAGTGGGAAGTGTTCGGCAAGCCGGTTGGCGGGTTGTTTATCTGGGCGCGGGCACGCTTGCGCGACCAGGCGTCGGTGCGCAGGCAGGCTCAGCGTTGCGGGCTGGAGTTATCAGCAGCGGACGCCTTCAGTCCCAGCGGTGAGTGCGGTGACTGGCAGCGCATCAATGTGGCCTGTGCCTGCGACCCTCGGGCGCGGCAGTTTTTTCGCAATACTTGCGCGGATCGACCTCCAGCATTCTGAAAACGACGCGGGCGTAGCTTTTTGCCATTATTCCGACGCCCGAGTCTTGTGCTGGTTCGAGCCCGTTGCGAATCTTCGGCAACAGACTTTGGCAGGGGACTACGCGCAATGATTTCGGCCGTGCAAGGACGTTTTGCCAACCTCGGTATGGCGAAAAAACTGGGTATCGGATTCGTGCTGGTCTTGCTGCTGACTGCGTTGGTCGCGGCGATCGGCGTCTGGTCGCTGCAAACCATCAGCCTGCGTTTCGACGGCTTGAAGCAGATGTCCGCGCTCAACAGCGGCCTGCTCAAGGTGCGCCTGCTCGAGCAGGAGTACGCCCTGCGCGGCAATCCGAAGACCGCCGATGCCTTGCGCGAAGGCGTCGATGGGCTGATCGTCCTTGCCGGTGAGCTCAAGGCGCATTCCCCGGCCAACGTCCCGGTGATGAGCGATGTCGAGCAAGCGCTGGGCGCGTATCGCAAGGCCTTCGATGAATTCGTCTCGCTGAGCCAGGCCAAGGATCTTGCGCTGGAGATGGCCAGTTGGTCGGTGTCCAGCGTGGCCAATAACCTCGATGTGTTGCAGAGCGGGTTGGCCGATGATGGCGCCTATACGTTGAAAGACAGCGAGGGCAAGGACGGCGCGCAGTTCATCGAACAGGCGAACCAGGTCAGTCAAGTCTCGCGGTTGATGCTGCAGGCGATGAACGAAGCGCGGGTGCGTCTGGATCAGAGCCGCAAGGGCGATGCCGACAATGCTGGCCAAGGCAACATCGAGCAGGCTGCGCAAGCGCAGGAGCAGGCCGAGGCGTTGAAAAGCACGGTCAAGGACGAGGGCTATCTGACGGTGCTCAACGAAGTGTCGGGGCATATCGCCGGATTCAACGAGAAACTGGCTGAATACACCGGTTTGCTGGCGCAAGAAAAAACGGTTTATGACCAGTTGCATCAGCGCGCGGCGCAAGTGGTGGACCGGGTCAATCAGGCCTACGTCGCCGAAGATGCTTCGATGCAGGCGGAGCTGAAAAAGAACACGGTGTTGATCATTGGCTCTTCGGCGCTGGCCTTGTTGGTCGGATTGCTCGCCGCGTGGGTGATCACGCGCCTGATCGTTGCGCCGCTGCGCAGTGTCATTCGTGTGGCGCAGCAGATTGCTGCGGGTGATCTGACGGCGAAGGTCGAGGTGACGCGCCGCGATGAAATGGGTCAGCTAATGTTGGCGATGCAGCAGATGGCTGCCGGCCTCGGCACGATTGTCAGCGGCTTGCAGGCCGGTATCGAGCGCTTGGCCGGTTCCGCGCAATCGCTGTCGGCGGTGACCGAGCAGACCAATCTGGAGGTCAACAGCCAGAAGGAGGAAACCGAGCAGGTCGCCACCGCCATGAACCAGATGACCGCCACCGTGCATGACGTCGCGCGAAATGCCGAAGAGGCGGCGCTGGCGGCGCAGACGGCGGATGACAAGGTCGAGAGCGGCCAGCAGGTGGTGCGCCAGAGCATGGCGCGGATCGAGCAGTTGGCGGATTCGGCGACCTCGGCCAGTTCCAGCATCGAGAGCCTCAGCGCCGAGATCCAGAATATCGGCACGGTGCTGGAGGTGATCAAGAGCGTGGCCGAGCAGACCAATCTGTTGGCGCTGAACGCTGCAATCGAAGCGGCGCGCGCCGGGGAGCAGGGCAGGGGGTTTGCGGTGGTGGCCGATGAGGTGCGTGCGCTGGCACGGCGTACGCAGCAATCGACCGAGGAGATCGAACGCTTGGTCAGTGCCCTGCGCGCGGCGGCGCAGTCGTCGGTGCAGCAGATTCGCAGCAGTGGCGAGTTGGTGAAGCTGGCGGTCAGTGATGCGTTGCAGACCGAAAGTGCGCTGGGGAGTATTGCCGCGGCGGTGTCGTTGATTCAGCAGATGAATCAGCAGATCGCGGCGGCGGCGGAGGAGCAAAGTTCGGTGGCAGAGGAGATCAATCGCAGTGTTACGCAGATTCGTGCGAGCGCGGATCACTCTTCCGTGGCGATGCGCGGGAATGCGGCTTCGAGTGTTGAGCTGGCGCAGTTGGGCGGGGAGTTGCGCTCCATGGTTGGGCATTTTCGGCTTTGAGTCTTGGCGGCCTTCGGGCCGGCCAGGCTCTCGGCCTCGCCGCGTGGGGATGGCCCGGTTTTGCGTTTGCTGTTCTGTGGGAGCTGGCTTGCCAGCGAAGGCGGCCTGACAGCCGACCGATTTTTACCTGAGAACACTGCTTCCCAATGTGGGAGCGAGCCTGCTCGCGAAAGCGGTCTTCAAGTCAAATCCTCTTTCAAGTCGGCCACAAAAAAGCCACCTGTAACGGTGGCTTCTTTACCCGTATTCGCGCCTTAGTCGTAAATCACTTTCTTCTTCCAGTCCGCATCGGCTTCGACATCCTTCAAGCCGGCGGTCAGTTGGTTTTCTTCACCTTCCACCGGGGCGATCTTGTCCATGACCTGGGCGTTGGCTCGGGCGAGGAGTTTTTCCAGATATTGCAGTTGCTCGGCATACATATGCGGGTCCTGCTGTTTGCGCAGGTATTGCACACCGCGTTCGAAGGCGAGGCGGGCCTGGCCGGGCTGGTTTTGTTGCAGGGACTGTTGGCCGAGGTTGTTGAAGAATTCGATGTGCAGCAGCACGAGGATGTGGCGCACTTCGCGAATCCATTGTTTGGCTTCGTTCGGAGGCAGGAAACCGTCGTGGGCGGCGCGGGTTATCTGGCCGTGCAGGGCTTCGAGGAGGAAGCGCACGTCTTTGGCTTTGGCCTCGGTCAGGATCGGCGCGGGCGGGTTGTTCACCGGGATCGATTCGCCCTGGGCAACGAGGGCGCTGAGTTCGGTGATCCGGGCCTTGGTCGTCGCGCTGGTTTTTTCCAGGTTGAGCAGGCGCTGGCAGACGTTGAGTTCCAGGCGGGTCAGCAGTAGCTTGAGCGCCGGGGTCATGAACTGGCCGGGGAAGGTTTCGGTCAGTTCGCCGCAGCGGCGCAGGCGGTCGTTGAGTTCGACTTTGGTGCGGGCCTTCTCCAGTTTGTTGTTTTCCACCACATGGTTCATGTAGCCAATGGCGATCAGAATTGCGATCCCGGCTACGACTAGCAGGGTGATCATGAGTGGTGTCACCGGTAAGACCTCTTTATAGGGTTCGCATGCGAGTGTAGTGGCTGGGCATTTAGGCGCCTAGCGCCGCTCGACGGGTTTGATCGGCTGCTGCAATCTGTATCGGCCGCCAGCTCTATAGATGAATGCTGGCGCTTGATGTGCAGATTGCCATCACTGTGCGGTGACTATAACGTCTTGGCGAGTGGCGGAATATAGGCGTCAGGTTTCGGACGACGGAAAAGCCCTACGCGGCCCGTAATCCAGGTCGAAGTCATTGATTTAAATAAATTTATATCAGGGGGTTGACGACCCCTCAATCCATCCATAGAATGCGCGCCACTTGCAGCGTAAAGCACACAGCGAAACGCGGCAGGGAGTGAATGTTGTAGTGTGTCCCCTTCGTCTAGTGGCCTAGGACACCGCCCTTTCACGGCGGTAACAGGGGTTCGAGTCCCCTAGGGGACGCCAATGCGGGAATAGCTCAGTTGGTAGAGCACGACCTTGCCAAGGTCGGGGTCGCGAGTTCGAGTCTCGTTTCCCGCTCCAATTTTAAACAGCAGTGCTTTCGGGCGGTGCTGAGTGAAACCAGAACCAAGTCTTCGGATGCGGATCTGGACACCGAAACACACACCATGTGTTCCGGGTAGCGTGTCCCCTTCGTCTAGTGGCCTAGGACACCGCCCTTTCACGGCGGTAACAGGGGTTCGAGTCCCCTAGGGGACGCCATTTGCGGGAATAGCTCAGTTGGTAGAGCACGACCTTGCCAAGGTCGGGGTCGCGAGTTCGAGTCTCGTTTCCCGCTCCAATTTCACAAAAACGCCGATCAGTGATGATCGGCGTTTTTGTTTGTGCGCGTTTTGTGGCGGCAATAAAAAAGGACCTTTTCACAGATCCTTTTTTATTTTGAGCCCGGTCATTAATGATCGGGCTCAGGCAGAGCTTTACAGCTTCGGCAACTGCCCGACACGCCCCATCATTTCCGTGACGATCTGCAGATCCAGCAGGAACTGATCGACGGTCTTGAATTCGCCATCGGTGTGGCCGGTGTACTTGGCCTCAGGTCGCGCCAGGCCGAATTGCACGCCGTTCGGCAATTCGTGAACCGACGTCGCACCAGCGGAAGTACCGAATTCTGATTTCATACCGAGGTTTTCGCTGGCTACGGCAAGCAGCGCCTTGACCCACTCACCCTCGGGGTTGCGATACATCGGCTCGGCCACGGAATAGTCGAACGCTACAGCGACATGAGTCTTCTTGCTCCAGGCGTCCAGTTTCTCAGCGATCTCAGCCTTGAGCTTTTCCGGAGACTTGCCCTTCGGTACGCGCAGATTCACCGCCAGTTTGAAGGTTTTGTCATCCTCACCGACGTAGGTCAGCGAGGTGGTCAGTGGCCCCATGAACGAGTCGGAGAAGCCCACGCCGAGTTTTTTGCCCAGGTAGTCCAGGCCCCAGTTGTCATCGGCATAACGCGCGGCATCGGTGAACTGGTTGTGCTTGAGCGCGACTTTGCCGTCCAGGCTGTTGATGAAGCTCAGCATTCGCGCGACCGGGTTGACGCCGGACTCTGGTTCGGAGGAGTGCGCAGAAACCCCCGTCACGGTCAGTTTGACGCCTTTGCCATCAACCTTTGCCGCGACTTCAAAGTCGCCGCCATTGGCTTTGGCGTAGGCGTCGCCGGCTTTTTGCAAACTGGCGGCGAGCTCGGCTGGCTTGTCGGTTACCAGTGTGACCACCGAAGCGGACGGAATCTGGTTGGTCGCTTTGCCGCCGGTCATCGAAATGATTTCCGCACCGTTGCCTTCACCTTTGCGTTTGGCAAAGTTGGCCATGACAGTGCCGTAACCTTTCTCGGCGATTACCACCGGATAACCGCCGTCCAGCGCCATGTTGTAGGTTGGCGTCGGGTTGCGCTCGAAGTAATAAGGAATAGCGTCGCCGCTGGTTTCTTCAGTGGTGTCGACCAGCAACTTGAAGTTACGCGCCAGCGGCAGTTTCTCGTCCTTGATCACTTTCATGGCGTACAGCGCCACGACGATAGCGTTCTTGTCATCCTCGGTGCCGCGACCGTACATGCGATCGCCAATCAGCGTGACTTTGAACGGGTCGAGTTTGGTGCCGTCCTTCAGCACCCAGTTTTCCGGCGTCACCGGCACCACATCGGCGTGGGCATGAATGCCAACGACTTCGTCGCCTTTGCCGTCCAGAGAAATTTCGTAGACACGGTTATCGACATTGCGGAACTTCAAACCGAAGGATTCGGCGAGTTTCTGGATCTCACCGGCAATCTTGATGAATTCCGGGTTGTCGTGTTGCTCCACGCCGTCCTTGCGGAAGGTCGGGATCTCGACGAGTTGGCGCAGGGTTTCCAGCGCGGCCTTGCCATATTTCACGCGGGTATAAACGCCCAGCAGACGGTGAATTTCATTCTGCTGTTCGGCGTTCAGGGTCTTGTTGTCGAGGAAGGCGCTGATGGACGGGGTGAGCTTATCCGTCTTGGCCAGGTCGCTTTTCGCCAGGCTGCCAAGGAAGCTACGGAAGTCCGTCAGGTTCTTGCCGTCGAAGGATTTCAGAATCGCTACACTTTGCTCGGCCGTAATGTTGGCTTGTGCGGCACTGGTAAATGCGGTGAGGCTGGCCATGACGAGCGTAGCGGCGGCCAGTTTTTTCAGGGAAAAGACCATGTAACAGGCATTCCTTTGCTAGAGATTGGGAAAATATGTCTGACGCTTGCGGCAGAAACATTTTGCAACCTACCACCATGAGCAGGTGAAGAGGGAGTCACAAACTTGATCTGTCGCACAGAAATGCAAAAGAGGCGCACAAATGAAAAAGTCCCGGCAGCTAATGCCGGGACTTTTTTCTGTGGGTTACATCGATAGCATCAGGCGTCCGGCAAACAGAATGAGGATGACGCCCATGCTGCGCTCGAACCAGTGTCCAAGGCGCATGAACAGCAGGCGCACTTTGTTGCTGGAGAAAAACAGCGCGACGATCACGAACCACAGCGCGTTGACGAAGCACATCCACAAGCCATAGAACGCCTGGATCTGCAGCGGTGTGCTGGCACTGATGATCGTGGTGAAGATGGCCAGGAAAAACAGCGTGGCCTTGGGGTTGGTCGCGTTGGTCAGAAAACCGGTGCTGAATGCCTTGAACAGTGACTGTTCAACCAGTGGCTCATCGGCGGTTTTTTCGCCTTCGACGCTGCTCTTGGGTTTGCTGCGGATCAGGCTGACGCCCAGATAGAGGATGTAAGCCCCACCGACCACTTTGGCCACAGTCAGCAGCCACGGCGTGGTGTGCATCAGGGCGCCGACGCCGAGCAGGGTATACAGCACGTGCACGGAAATCCCCGCGCCGATGCCCAGCGCAGTGCAGATGCCGACAAGGCGGCCGAAGCGCACGCTCTGGCGGATGGTCACGGCGAAGTCCGGACCGGGCGCCACCACGGCGAGAAAGTGGATGGTGGCCAATGCGAGAAACTCGCCCAGGTAATTGGAAAGCATGTCAGCTCCAGAAAGTCAGAGGGGAGGCATTGCCGCGATAGCCGACAAAGAACGACAGGCTCAAACGCGGATCAGCCACGCCCGGAGTCACCGAGTGCATGCGCCGCGAATTGAACATGATGAAATCGCCGGGCTGCGGTCGTACTTCGAGGGCGGGCGGCCCCAGCAGCGACGGCTCGATGCCATAACTGTCGCCGCGCATTTCGTCGAATTGATCCGGGGTGATGTGGTCATTCCACATCTGCAAGGCGCCACCCTTGGTGGGCATGTTCAGGTAGACGTTGCAGGCAAATTGCGCCTCGAGGCTGCGCGCCTGAAAACTGTCCGGGGCGTCCTTGGCGAAGATGTCGTGGTGAGCAAGAAAGCACACGCCGGGTTTGACCACGCGCGACAAGCCGACATACATCTTGCGCCCGTAGAGGTTTTCCAGATGCGCGCCCGCGGGCCAGGATTCGTCGAGCATGCAGCGCAACGTGTCGATCGGCGAAGAGTAGGGCGCGCAGCGCTGGCGCAGTTCGTCGATGTTGCGGGTGGCGCGTTCGAAGTAATCCTCGATCAGCAGCGGCTGGTTTTCCGCCTCGTAAAAGGCCATGCCGATTCGGCCGATGCTCGGTGCGTTGATGTAGCCCTCAAAGCCCGGGGCGAGGATCTTGTCGCCAATTTCGATCGCCAGCGGCTCGGGGAGAAAGCGTTTGACGCGGATGGCGAGGACTTCTTCGTTGGCCAGTTTTTTTATGCACGTCTCATCGAGACGCTCGACGTCTAGCATCATTTGTTTTAGGTCCATCTATCGATAGTCAACGGAACCGGCGAGTGCGGCTCCCCGGCGTCGGGCCCTGCGCGATGGCAGCGTCCGAAATGCTCAATCCACGCTGTAGTGGACGGACAGCGTGCCTTTCTTCTGCGAAAGCGACGCGATCGTGACTGTGCCCAGATCCTTCAGGCTGCGTACGTGGGTGCCACCGCAGCCATAGGCCGGCAGCTCACCGAAACTGATTTCCCGCGCGCCCTCGCGCAGTGAAGTCAGACGCGGCAGATCGTGTTCGATCCACTGCTCGATACCGGTTTGCACGGTTGGCGCATCGACTTCTTCCGCGCCATCGCCCGGTTTGAATTGCACCCGGCCTTCGTCCGGCCAGTGGTGCGCTTTGATCGGCATCCAGCCCATGGCCTGAATGAAATGACCGATCAGGTGCCCGGCCGAATGCATGCGCGTGTTGAAGCGGCGGCGTTCTTCATCAATGCGGATGACGGTCATGCCCAGCGGCAGCGGGCGGTCGACGAAATGCACAATGCGCTCCGCTTCCTGCACCACGCGCGACACCCGGCTTTCACCGATCCAGCCGGTGTCGCAAGGCTGACCGCCGCCCTGGGGGTGAAACAGGGTAGCGCGCAGCACTACGGCGAATTCGTTCTCGTGGGGTGTGCAGTCGAGGACTTCGACATTCGCCTTGAGGTCGTCACTGTGAAAAAACAGGCGAAGCGTCATATTCCATGCCCTGATCGAAGTTCTGTTTTTATTATATGAATCGTGCAATAACGTGATAATCCGTTCCAACATCAAAGGACTTGTGCGTCGTGAGCATCAATCTTCCGCTGCCGCTGCTGGGTGAAATGGCGATTTTCGTCAAGGTTGTCGAGACCGGCAGCTTCTCTGAAGCGGCGCGGCAGATGGGTTCCTCACCCTCGGCGGTCAGTCGCAGTATTTCCCGCTTGGAAAAGGCGTTGGCCACGCGCCTGCTGCAACGCACCACGCGCAAACTGCGCTTGAGCGATGGCGGCGAAGAGGTGTTCAAGCGTTGCCAGGAAATGGTCAGCGCGGCCAGGTCGGTGATGGAAATCAGCGGCCAGTTCACCCACGAAGCAGAAGGCCTGGTGCGGGTCAGCGTGCCGAAAGCGGTGGGGCGCTTTGTGATTCATCCGCACATGCCGGAGTTTCTGCGCCGCTATCCCAAGGTTGATGTGGAGTTGCTGCTGGAAGATCGTCAGGTCGATCTGATCGATGATCATGTCGATCTGGCGATTCGCATCACTGACCGTCCACCGGCCGGTCTGGTCGGGCGGCAGTTGCTGACCATCGATCATTTGCTTTGCGCCACGCCGCAATACCTGGCCGAACATGGCACGCCGACGCATCCTCACGATTTGCTCAACCACAGTTGTATTTATCTGGGCGAAACACCGAGCGATGCGCGCTGGAAATTCAAGAAGGGCAGCAAGGCGGTGACGGTCGGCGTGCGTGGGCGCTATGCCGCCAATCACACGGGTGTGCGGTTGGGGGCGGTGTTGCAGCACATAGGGATTGGCAGTCTGCCGTATTTCACGGCGCGTTACGCCTTGGAGCAGAAGTTGATTGTGCAGGTGTTGCCGGACTGGACGTTTCTTGCCTCTTACCATGGCGGGTTGTGGTTGCTGCATTCGCCGACTCGGTATCTGCCGCCGAAGTTGCGGGTATTTATTGATTATCTGGTGGAGTGTTTGCAGAAGGAGCCGACGTTGGGTAGGCCCGGGAAATCTGCCAGTGGGAGCAATGCGGCTGTGGCGTATGAGCTGCCGGAGAGTGAGGGGTTGCTTTGAGGTTTTTTTGGTGGGACTTGGCGGCCTTGGGGCCGACCAGGTTCTGGTGGTTTGGGTGAATATCCGTTGCTTCGGTTGTTGCTTCTGGCGGTTTCGCCCTTACGGCGAGTCACTTTTTCAGACGCCAAAAAGTAACCAAAACGCTAGCTCCTGCGTTCGGCCCGCTCGCTGGGGCTCGGGGTACCTTCGCTCCGGGACTGATCCGGGCGCAGCGGCTCCGGTTTGCTTCGCTGCACCTCCTTCCGCTGTGTCTGGCTGCGCCAGACGGTCGCTGCGCTCCCACGCCCGGATCAATCCCTCCGCTCAGCCTTCCGACGTCGCCTGTGAATCAAGATCAAAAGCGGTACTCGAGCTTGCGCTCATTGTTTTGAGTGGTGAAAAGCGTGTGGTCTGCTTTGGATCTGTGTTGGATTCGCCCCTCACCCCAGCCCTCTCCCCGAGGAGAGGGAGCTGATTTGTGTGCTTTTCAAATCCTGAGTTCAACTCGGACTTTCACATCGACGTAACTCGCCCAAACACCTCGCTCAGTCCCCTCTCCCTCCG
>NZ_WBRZ01000289.1:0-6535 GCF_008923895.1 Pseudomonas sp. GXM4 | reverse complement strand
CGTCAGCTCCTACAGATTCAGTCCAGCGTTCAAAGTTTTCCGATGCAGTAGCGCTGCCCCTGCCTGAGTGGGGCTTCGCGGTCGCTGACCTTGCCCAAGGTTGCGATCAGTCTTTGTCCTCCCGAGAGGATTGCCGGTGGCCAAGAAAGCCGCATCCTTCGCCGCCCTGGGCGGCCTGGTATTTTCCACCGACGCAGGTCGTCATTGCCCGGAATGCAGTAAGCCGGTGGACGCCTGTATCTGCAAACAAACCGTGATTCCGGCCGGTGACGGCATTGCCCGCGTGCGTCGCGAAAGCAAGGGCCGTGGCGGCAAGACGGTGACCACCATCACCGGCGTGCCTCTTGCCGAAGACGCGCTCAAGGAGCTGGCGACGACGTTGAAGAAACGTTGTGGCACCGGCGGGGCGTTGAAGGACGGCATCATCGAAATCCAGGGCGATCACGTCGAGCTACTCTTGGCAGAGCTGATCAAACACGGTTTCAAAGCGAAGAAATCCGGCGGCTAGCAGCCTCTGTGAAACCCTCCGGCGGCTTGATCCGGCTTCGAGTGTTCTCGGATCCGGCGTCGTCGCCATGGTTTTCACAGAGCCTGTTCATGACCGGTTTCTAAACTCCACGCAGTCAGTGCGGTCTACCGCCGCACTGACGAACCGTCATTTTCATTCTTTAGACTGCGCCGGCCTGCACTTCAGGCGACGCACTCTGACTTCTTTATAGGGGACTTCGATGTCCGTACGACGCACACGTAAAGACGATGGCAGCCAATGGACAGTTGCGGACAGCCGCAGCGTTTACGGGATTCGCCATTGGGGGGCCGGGTATTTCGCGATCAATGAAGCCGGTCGCGTCGAAGTACGTCCGAACGGCCCGAGCAGCTCGCCTATCGACCTGTTCGAGCAAGTCGACCAACTGCGCAAGAGCGGTTTGTCCTTGCCGCTGCTGGTGCGGTTCCCCGACATCCTGCAAGACCGTGTCCGTCAGTTGACCGGCGCTTTCGATTCCAACATCGAGCGCCTGGAATACCAGAGCAAATACACCGCGCTGTACCCGATCAAGGTCAACCAGCAGGAAGCGGTGATCGAGAACATTATCGCCACCCAGAACGTCTCCATCGGTCTGGAAGCCGGCTCCAAGCCTGAGCTGCTGGCCGTGCTGGCGCTGGCGCCGAAGGGCGGCACCATCGTCTGCAACGGTTACAAGGACCGCGAGTTCATCCGTCTGGCGCTGATGGGCCAGAAGCTCGGCCACAACGTGTTCATCGTCATCGAGAAAGAATCCGAAGTCGGCCTGGTGATCGAAGAAGCCGCCTCGCTGAAGGTCAAGCCGCAGGTGGGGCTGCGCGTGCGCCTGTCGTCGCTGGCCTCGTCGAAATGGGCGGACACCGGTGGCGAGAAATCCAAATTCGGTCTGTCGGCGGCGCAACTGCTGTCGGTGGTCGAGCGCTTCCGTGGCGCCGGCCTGGATCAGGGCATCCGCCTGCTGCACTTCCACATGGGTTCGCAGATTGCCAACCTCGCTGACTATCAGCACGGCTTCAAGGAAGCGATCCGTTATTACGGCGAATTGCGCAACCTCGGTCTGCCGGTCGATCACATCGACGTCGGCGGCGGCCTCGGTGTCGACTACGACGGCACGCATTCGCGCAACGCCAGTTCGATCAACTACGACATGGACGATTACGCCGGCGTCGTGGTCGGCATGCTCAAGGAATTCTGCGACGCGCAGAGCCTGCCGCATCCGCACATCTTCTCCGAGAGTGGTCGTTCGCTGACCGCGCACCACGCGATGCTGGTGGTGCAGGTCACCGACGTCGAGAAACACAACGACGAAATCCCGCTGATCGAGAACAAGGAAAGCCTGCCGGAAACCGTGCAGTGGCTGGTCGATCTGCTCGGCCCGACCGACATCGAAATGGTCACCGAAACCTACTGGCGCGCCACCCACTACATGAGCGACGTCGCCGCGCAGTACGCCGACGGCAAGCTGACACTGGCGGAAAAAGCCCTGGCCGAGCAATGCTACTTCGCCGTGTGCCGTCGCCTGCACAACTCGCTGAAGGCGCGTCAGCGTTCGCACCGCCAGGTGCTCGACGAACTCAACGACAAGCTGGCCGACAAGTACATCTGCAACTTCTCGGTGTTCCAGAGCCTGCCGGACACCTGGGCGATCGATCAGGTGCTGCCGATCATCCCGCTGCATCGCCTCGACGAAGAGCCGCTGCGCCGTGCGGTGCTGCAGGATCTGACCTGCGACTCCGACGGCAAGATCAACCAGTACGTCGACGAGCAGAGCATCGAAACCAGCCTGCCGGTGCACGCGTTGAATGAAGGCGAAGATTACCTGCTGGGCGTGTTCCTGGTCGGCGCCTATCAGGAAATCCTCGGTGACATGCACAACCTGTTCGGTGACACCGACTCGGTGAACATCTACCAGAACGCCGACGGCAGCGTGTACCACGCCGGTATCGAGACCCACGACACCATCGAAGACATGCTGCGTTACGTGCACTTGTCGCCGGAAGAACTGATGACTCACTACCGCGACAAGTGCGCCAGTGCCCGCATCAGTGCCAGCGAGCGCACGCAGTTCCTCGATGCCTTGCGTCTGGGCCTGACCCGCTCTTCCTATCTGTCTTCCTGAGACCCGATAGCGTTCCGCCCGGGTTGTCCGATTTTTTTCCGCAAGCTGTGGAAAATTCGGACAACCCGGTGGGACATCTCCTGATTTTTTCCAGAAAACCTGTGCTATCACGGTCAGCAAACTCATCTGGTCTGCTTTTCGCGTAGGTCATTTCCTAAGTTGTACTTCGCCTCTCTACTCGGCCATGCCTCTCGGCGAGAATCCCCGGCCGCCCCTCCTGTAGAGATCCGCCCATGTTCGATCCAGTCAACGAGCCGTCGTTTCGTCTCGATGTAGCGGGCCTGTCCGACCCCTTCGAAGTTCTCGCCTTTACCGGAAGGGAAGCGCTCAGCGAACCCTTCGCCTTCGAGATCGATGTGGTGATCGACGATCCGCATCTGGATCTCGCCGGCCTGCTGCACCGTTCCGCGTTCCTGTGTTTCGGCGCGCCCGACCAGGGTGTGCACGGGCAATTGCACAGCCTTGTCCAGCACGAGCACGGCCATGGCTTGCGTTTGTGCCGAGTACGTCTCGGGCCGAGGCTCGACTGCCTCGACCTGCGTTTGAGCCAGCGCATCTTCAGCGGCCGCTGCGTGCCGCAGATCATCGAACAGGTGCTGCGCGAACATGGCATCGTCGGCCTGCAACGACGTTACGAGTTGCACAGCGACTACCCGGCCCGCACCTTCTGCACGCAATACCGCGAATCCGATCTGCAACTGCTTCAGCGTCTGTGCGCAGAGGCGCGCATTCACTACTACTTCGAACATCACCGCGACAGGCACTGCCTGGTGTTCGGCGACGATCCGACGCGGATGCCCCATGCAGACGTCGCGCACTATCAGGGCGAGCATGACCAGCATGGCGTCGCTCCAGCCGTCCGCCAATGGCGACTGCGCGAAGACTCGCAGGCCAGCCAGCGAGGACCCGATTCCGAAGGCCACAGCGATCTGCCGGCCTTGCGCAGTGGTCAGTGGTTGCCGCTGGACGGCCATCCTTTCCTCGAATGCAACCGCCCATGGCTGCTGACCCGCATCGAGCATCGGGCCGATCAGTCTCTCGAATCGCCCTATTGCAATCGCCTGTTCGCGGCCGCGCGGGTACCCGTCTGTGTGCCCGCTGCTGCGAAGTCCAAGCAGCGCATGCACAGCTTGCAGCGTGCCTGGGTGGTCAGCGTCGATGAGCCGCAGCCGGATCGCGCGCGGCCGGTCGCGGTGCAATTCGACTGGCTGTATCAGGGCGAAGGCGCAGCGCCGAGCCATTGCTGGCTGCCCCTCGCGCCTGACCTGAACGAGCTGCCCTCGGCGGCACTCGCCGATGGCGTGGAAGTGGTGGTGAGTTTTCTAGAGGGCGATCCCGATCAGCCGGTGGTCAGTGGCGTGCTCCAGCCCTCGGTGTTGCCAGAGGCTGCGGTCGAGGACGATGAACCGGTATCGCTCCCCGAACTGCTGGTGAGCGATGGGTTGCAGCAATCGTTGCAGTCTGGCGAGCCGTTGCTGTTGCTGTGCCTGATGCCGGGCGGTGGCAGCTTCAACCACTGCGCCGAGTCCGTATGCAGTTGCCGGCTGCTCACCGCGCTCGATCAGAGCAGCGCACGATGAGCGGCGCGGCGCTTGAGCCCATGGCGCAATGGCTGTTGCTCGACACCCCGGACGCGGCACGCGCCTTGCTGACCTTGCGCCAGGGCTTTGCCGATGTGCAGCGGCACCGGTTGTTCGACGGCACCGAATTTCAGCCGGTCAGTGAGCACGGTCCGGTTCTCGTCGATTTGCGCGAGAGCCCGGCATTGACCGCCCTGTGCCTGCGCGACCCGGACACCTGGCGCGGCCTGTTACTGAGCTGCGAGATACCGGCGCAGCAGCTGCTCAGCCACTTGCAGCGCATGCTTACCGTCTCGTTCGGTTTGAATCATCGGGCCTTGCTCAGCTATTACAACCGCCAGACCGCCAGTTATTTCTTCGACGCCTGTGACGCCACGCAGTTGAGTCGCTGGCTCGGGCCGATCCGCCAGTTGCGCTGGTTTGGCGGCACCTGGGCGGACCGCGCCATCGGCAGTCAGGGCTGGCAACAGCTGCGCAATCCCGGCCTGCTCGTCGAACCTTTGGGCATCGAAGAAAGCCTGACCCGGCGCCAGCGCGAACGCCTGCAAACCTGTCTGCTGGAGCAGCACATCTGGCGCTGGTGCCAGTCTCTGAGCGCTGACTACCAGACGATTGCTGTGCATGTGCAACAAGGCCTGGCGCTGGGTTTTACTGACCGTGCCGTGCTCGACGGCTGGCTATGGCTGCGCCTGCTCAATCCGCGCGCCGTGCTGGTCGTGCCGCCGGCCGGACTGACCCAGCCGGAACGGCTCGACTTTCTGCGTCGGCAGTGGGGCGCGGCGGACTGACTTTTCTGGTCAGTGAGCCTTGCCGCTGAACCAGCCATCGCTGCGCTTGAGCCACAAGGCTTGCGCGCCAAGGGTCACGCTGCGCAAGACCATGAACAGTAGAAAAGATATCCACAGGCCGTGATTGCCCAGCGCTTGCAAGAACCAGGCGAATGGCAGGAGCAACAACACCGTCAGCAGCATGCCATTACGCATTTCCCGCGCACGGGTGGCGCCGATGAACAGGCCGTCGAGCAGGTAACTCCACACCGCAATCAGCGGCAGCACGGCGAGGTAGGGCAGATAGATGAACGCCGTGTCGCGCACGCTCTGAATGTCGGTCTGCATCTCGATGAACAGGTGCCCGGCGAGCAGAAACAGCACAGCGAACCCGAGGCTGGCGATCAGCGACCAGCCGCCGGCCACCACCAGCGATCGACGCAAGGCCAGGCGATCCCGGGCGCCAATGGCATGGCCGCACAAGGCTTCGACTGCGTGGGCCAGTCCGTCCAGTGCATGGGCTGTCAGCAGCAAGCCGTTGAGCAGCAGCGCGTTGGCCGCTACGGTCGCATCGCCGAGCCGCGCGCCTTGCACGGTGATCAGGAAAAACACCGATTGCAGGGCGAGGCTGCGGATGAAAATGTCACGGTTGACCGCCAGCAGCGGGCGCCAGCTCTGCCAGACTTTCAGCGCCGACCAGATGATCTGCCCCGGATAGGCGCGCAACGCCGTGCGCGTCAGCCACAGGCCGAGCAGGGCGCCGCTCCATTCGGCGATTACCGAAGCGCGCGCTGAGCCGACCACGCCCCAGTCCAGGCCGATGACAAACCACAGATTGAGGACGATGTTGATCAGGTTGGTGCTCAGCAGAATCGCCAGCGGCGCCCGCGCGTTCTGCGTGCCGAGGAACCAGCCGACCAGTGCGTACGTCGCCAGCGCTGCGGGCAAGCCAAACAGACGCGTGTGGAAAAACTCCCGGGTCAGCTGATCCAGTTCAGCCGACGGTTGCATGAAGTGCAGGGCAACGCCGCTGAGCGGCACGCCAAGAGTGCCGAGCACGACGGCCAGCCCCATCGCCAGCAGCAGGCCCTGCAAGAGAATCTGCCGCAACGCCGCGCCATCGCTGCGCCCGGCAGCCTGGGCGGCAAATCCGGTGGTGCCCATGCGCAGAAAACCCATCGCCCAGGCGAGAAACGTGTACAGACTGGCGCCGACCGCCACCGCGCCAAGTTGATGGGCATGCGGCAGGTGGCCGATGACAGTGCTGTCGACCAGCGCCACCAGCGGCACGGAGATGTTGGAAAGAATCATCGGCGCGGCGAGCGCCCAGACCTTGCGGTGAGTCGGGCGGTCGCGCCAGTCGGTAATCAGAGAGGACATGCAGGCTCCTTGGGGGAGCGGGGATTGTAGCGGCAGAAACACCCTCACCCCAGCCCTCTCCCAGAGGGAGAGGGGGCCGATCTTCGTCGCTCTCAAGCGTGAGTTCGACGCGATATTCCAGGTCGGTGGAGAATTTCAAAGCCCCTCACCCCAGCCTCTCCCTCTG
>NZ_WBRZ01000288.1:0-6595 GCF_008923895.1 Pseudomonas sp. GXM4 | reverse complement strand
TTGGATCTGACCCACCGCAATCGCGGGCCAGCCCGCTCCCACAAGGATCCGGATCAATCGTGGAACTCGCGCCGTTCGGCTTCAATCGCCTCAGCCAGTGCGCGGGCTTCGGCTTCTTCTTCGCTGAGTTCCGGTTCCGGCTGTTCGAGGGCGGCGACAGCGGCCAGGAGTTTCTCGCGGGCCTCGGCGACACCCAGGACGTCCTCTTCCGGTTCGGCGTCAGGTGCCGCTTCAAATTCAACTTCAGCTTCAACAACCGGCTCGATGATCTCAGGCTCGGGCACCGGCGCTTCGCCATCCACCGCATCGCGCAGCAAATCGTCGAAATCGGTTTTGATGCCCTCTTCCATGCTGTCCAGCTCCAGCAGCAGGGAATGGAAACTGGTTTCTTCCTTCTCCTCTTCCGGCTCCGCGCTGGCGTCGGCCAGTTCCTGCAGACTCTGCGGCACCGGCGCGTCGTCGAAGTCGAGCACCGGTTCGGCCTCCATCTCGCGCAGTTCGGCCAGCGGCGGCAGGTCTTCGAGGTTTTTCAGATTGAAGTGGTCGAGAAACGCCTTGGTCGTGGCGAACATCGCCGGTTTGCCCGGCACGTCGCGATAGCCGACGACGCGAATCCACTCACGTTCGAGCAAGGTTTTGACGATGTTGCTGTTCACCGCCACGCCACGCACGTCTTCGATTTCGCCACGGGTGATCGGCTGGCGATAGGCGATCAACGCGATGGTTTCCAGCAAGGCCCGGGAATAGCGCTGCGGGCGTTCTTCCCAGAGACGGCCGACCCACGGTGAAAACTTCTCGCGGATCTGCAAGCGATAGCCCGACGAGACTTCCTTGAGCTCGAAGGCACGGCCCTCGCAGGATTTGCCGAGCAGGGTCAGGGCTTTCTTGAAGACCGCTGGCTCCGGCCGCTCGCCTTCTTCAAACAGTTCATACAGGCGCTCAAGGGATTGCGGCTTTCCCGAGGCCAACAGAAAGGCTTCAAGCAGGGACGCCAGCTCGCGGGGTTCAGTCAGGTTCATACAGGGACTCGTTATTCGGCTCGGGCTCGCACGTGGATCGCGGCGAACGGCTCATTCTGCACCAGCTCGACCAAGGATTCCTTGACCAGTTCAAGGATCGCCATAAAAGTCACCACCACACCCAGGCGACCTTCTTCAGCGGTGAACAGCTCGACAAACGGCACAAAACCGCCGCCCTTGAGCCGTTCCAGCACATCACTCATGCGCTCGCGGGTGGACAGCGCTTCACGGCTGACCTGGTGGCTTTCGAACATGTCGCCACGGCGCAGCACTTCGGCCATGCACATCAGAATCTCTTCCAGCGCGACGTCCGGCAACAGCTTGCGCGCCCGCGCTTCCGGGGCGTCGAGCCTGGGCACGATCACATCGCGACCGACCCGACTCAGCCCATCGATACCTTCAGCGGCTGCCTTGAAGCGCTCGTATTCCTGCAAGCGGCGGATCAGTTCAGCGCGCGGGTCGTCTTCTTCATCTTCAACGGTTTCGGCGCGCGGCAGAAGCATGCGCGATTTGATCTCGGCGAGCATCGCCGCCATCACCAGGTATTCGGCGGCCAGCTCCAGACGCACCGATTGCATCAACTCGACATAGCCCATGTACTGGCGGGTGATTTCCGCCACCGGAATGTCGAGGATATTGATGTTCTGTTTGCGGATCAGGTACAGCAGCAGGTCGAGCGGGCCTTCGAAGGCTTCAAGAAAAACTTCCAGCGCATCCGGCGGGATGTACAGGTCCAGCGGCATTTCCATGACCGCCTGACCATAGACCATCGCGAACGGCAGTTCCTGCTGGGCGCCGGCCTGAGGATCGACCACGATTTCCACTGCGGACATTCAGGCCTCGACCATGAACGGCGTCGGATCGCCGCAACCGACGCGGACCACTTCCGGGTCGTCGCCGGTCAGGTCAATCACCGTTGAGGCCTTGATGCCGCCAAAACCGCCGTCGATGATCAGATCGACCTGGTGCTCGAGCAACTGGCGCATTTCGTAGGGATCGGTAAGTGGGTCTTCATCGCCGGGCATGATCAGCGTCACGCTCATCAGCGGCTCGCCGAGTTCGGCCAGCAGCGCCAGCGCGATCGGATGGCTTGGCACGCGCAGGCCGATGGTGCGTTTTTTCGGATGCAGCAACAGGCGCGGCACTTCGCGGGTGGCGTTGAGAATAAAGGTGTAAGGCCCCGGCAGGTGCGCCTTGAGAATGCGGAAGGTGCCGGTGTCGATCTTGGCGTAATTGCCCAGTTGCGACAGGTCGCTGCAGATCAGCGCGAAGTTGTGCTTTTCATCGAGCTGACGCAGACGGCGCACACGCTCGATGGCGGTCTTGTCGCCGATCTGGCAACCAATGGCGTAGGACGAGTCCGTGGGATAAATCACCACCCCGCCCTTGCGGATGATCTCGACCGCCTGTTTGATCAGGCGCGCTTGCGGGTTTTCCGGATGTATCTGGAAAAATTGACTCACATTCTCTACCTGTTCAGACGGCGGCAATATCTGTGTCATGTTTGAACCGACACCACAGGGGTGGAAGGTCCTCGGGAACCGGCCGGTACTGGCCGATCTCGGACCAGCCGCCAGGGCCATGGAAGTCACTGCCGGCGCTGACCAGCAGACCGAACTCACGGGCAAGGATCGCCAGGCTGCCCACCTGTTCTGCGGGCTGATGGCCATTGACCACCTCGATAGCATGCCCGCCTGCTTGAATATAGTCGGCAATCAGCTTTCGGCGCTTGCTACGGGTGAAATCGTAGTGCCATGGATGCGCCAGGCTGACCCAGGCTCCGGCGGCGCGCAGGGTACCGACGGTGTCTTCCAGGGTCGGCCAGTGCAGTTTGACGTCGCCGAGTTTGCCGGCGCCGAGCCATTTGCGAAATGCCTCGGCGCGATCCTTTACATAACCTTCACGCACCATCCAGTCGGCGAAATGCGGCCGGGCCGGCGCGTTGCCGCTGTCGCCCAGTTCCTGCTGGATCTGCCGGGCGCCGTCGAGGGCACCGGGCATCCCCTTGAGTGCGAGCTTGCGGCTTATTTCTTCGGACCGCAGCCAGCGGCCATCGTGCAATTTGGCGATCGCTTCGACCAACGGCGCGGCGTTGACGTCGAAACCGTAGCCCAGCACATGAATGGTCGCCCCGCCCCAGGTGCAGGACAATTCGACGCCGTTGACCAGTTGCATGCCCAACTCGGTGGCAGCAGTACGCGCCTCGGCGAGCCCCTCAAGGGTGTCGTGGTCGGTCAACGCCAGGACTCGCACGCCGTTTTCGAACGCTCGCGCAACCAGAACCGCAGGCGCCAGGGCGCCATCGGAGGCCGTGCTGTGGCAGTGCAAATCAACATTCACGGGGAGTTGTAACCTCAAATCAGCTGGCGCTATCGCGCGCCCATATGTTTGTTATTATGCCGCCACATCCAGCTTCTGGCTCTCACTGTGAAACAATTCATCGATTTCATCCCGCTTCTGCTGTTCTTCATCGTTTACAAACTTGATCCACGGGTCGTCGACATTGCCGGCCAGCAAGTGACCGTAGGCGGTATCTACAGCGCCACAGCGATGCTGATCATCAGCTCCCTGGTGGTGTACGGCGCGCTGTTCATCAAGCAGCGCAAGCTGGAAAAGAGCCAATGGCTGACGCTGATCGCCTGCCTGGTATTCGGCAGCCTGACGCTGGCCTTCCACAGCGAAACCTTCCTGAAATGGAAAGCGCCGGTGGTCAACTGGCTGTTCGCTGCGGCGTTCATCGGTAGCCACTTCATCGGCGATCGCCTGCTGATCAAACGCATCATGGGCCACGCGCTGACCCTGCCAGACCCGGTCTGGACGCGCCTGAACATCGCCTGGATCGGCTTCTTCCTGTTTTGCGGCGCGGCCAACCTGTTCGTCGCCTTCACCTTCCAGAGCATCTGGGTCGACTTCAAGGTGTTCGGCAGCCTGGGCATGACCGTGCTGTTCCTTGTCGCACAGGGCGTTTACCTGTCGCGCCATCTGCATGACACCGATACCACAACGCCAAAAACCGAGGACTGACATGCTCTACGCCATCATTGCCACCGACGTTGCCAACTCGCTGGAAGCTCGCTTGGCCGCACGCCCCGCTCATCTGGAACGCCTGCAAGCGCTCAAGGGCGAAGGCCGCATCGTGCTGGCCGGCCCGCACCCGGCCGTCGACAGCAATGATCCGGGCGCAGCGGGTTTCACCGGCAGCCTGATCGTCGCCGAGTTCGACTCCCTCAGCGCCGCACAGGCCTGGGCCGATGCCGACCCGTACATTGCCGCCGGCGTCTACGCCAATGTGATCGTCAAGCCGTTCAAGCAAGTCCTGCCGTAATCCCGCTATTGAAATGCCGACGGGTTTTATGTGGCGAGGGGATTCATCCCCGCTGGGTGGCGAAGCCGCCCCAAAACCCATCCAACGCGGTGTGTCTGACACACCGCATGCTCCCATTTCAGGACTGCTACGCAGCCCAACGGGGCGGTGCGACGTTTCGCTAAACCCCTCGCAACAGAATATTCATCAGCCACAAATTATTTGTCAGCCACCAACATCACCTCCTGCGCACTGAACCTTCTCGCTTCTCATCCATCTCAATCGCTCATTATTCTCGTTTGCCTGCCGACAACCTGCCCAATATCCATTTGGAAACAGGTGTCGCGATGCGCAAGGGTCCGTTGTGTCTGATGTTGCTCACGTTGTCGATCATGGCCCCCGCCCATGGTGAGGAAACCACCGAAAGCGGCAGCTCCACACCATTGTCATTGAGCGCCGGCAGCCAGATCACCGAGCTGCAACAGCGGCTCAAGGCCAGTGAGCAGCAGCGCGAAGAACTGAACAAACAACTGCAAAATGCCGACAACACTCGCGAAAGCGCCCAGCTCGCCCGGCTGCGCCAGGAGAACCAGCGTCTGAAGCTGCAACTCAAGGAAGCCCAGGCCAGCCCGCTGCCGCGTTTGCTGACCGATCAACAGCAGTGGTTCGTCACTGGCGCCGGGGTAGCGCTATTGGCGCTGCTCTGCGGTATCTTTGCCAGTGGTGCAAGCCGAAAACGTCGGCAATGGCTAAATTGAGTGAGTCATGAGCGAGCTGTTACTGATTGATGATGACCAGGAGTTGTGCGAACTCCTGAGTAGCTGGTTGAGCCAGGAAGGCTTCCAGGTGCGCGCCTGCCACGACGGCCAGAGCGCCCGCAAGGCGTTGGCCGAAACCGCCCCGGCGGCGGTAGTGCTGGACGTGATGCTGCCCGACGGCAGCGGTCTGGAACTGCTCAAGCAATTGCGCAACGACCACGCCGACCTGCCGGTGCTGATGCTGTCAGCGCGTGGCGAACCGCTGGACCGCATCCTCGGCCTCGAACTGGGCGCCGACGATTACCTGGCCAAACCCTGCGACCCCCGCGAACTGACCGCGCGCCTGCGCGCCGTGTTGCGGCGCAGCCATCCCGCCGCTGTGTCAACGCAACTTGAGCTGGGCGACCTGAGTTTCAGCCCGGTGCGCGGCGTGGTCAGCATCGACGAAAAAGAACTGACCCTGACCGTCTCCGAAAGCCGCCTGCTCGAAGCCCTGCTCAAACAGCCGGGCGAGCCGCTGGACAAACAGGAACTGGCGCAACTGGCCCTCGGCCGCAAGCTGACCCTGTACGACCGCAGCCTCGACATGCACGTCAGCAACCTGCGCAAAAAAATCGGCCCCCACCCCGACGGCCGCCCGCGCATCGTTGCGCTGCGTAGCCGTGGTTACTACTACAGCCTGTAAAACCATCTAGTTTCGTGTACGAGCTGCCCAAGGCGGCGATCTTCAGGCTGCAGGACGCAGAGCGTCCTCGGCTGCATTCCCACGCAGAGCATGGGAACGATCAGATCGCAGCCTTCAGCACCTCCTGCACTGGATATGTGTAAGGCCGGGCACGAAACGTCTTTACCGAAGCTTTACGCTGCGCTGACCGCCGCTGACCTTGATCTGCGTAATCTGCACTCATCCGGAACGTACCGGGAACGAGACAAGGAGATACACCATGCGCAAGACTCTTATCGCTCTGATGTTCGCTGCCGCTCTGCCAACCGTGGCCATGGCCATGCCGCAGGATGGCGGTCCGCTGGGTGGTCCGCTGGATGGCCCGCGCCACGGCGGTCAGATGCACGGCGGCATGCACGGCAAAGGCCCGTACAGCCAGCTCGATCTGACCCGCGAACAGCGCGAGCAGATTCGCAAGATCATGGGCGAGCAGATGCACGAGCGTAAGCAGGTGGTCGACAAGTACCTGGAGAAACTCTCGCCGGCCGACCAGAAAGCCATGAAGGACGAGATCGCGGCCAACCACAAGAAAGCCGAGTCCGATGTCCGGGCATTGCTGAAACCTGAGCAACAGAAGCAATTCGACGAGATCCAGAAGAAACGCGCCGAACGCCGCGCCGAATGGGCCGAGTTCAAGGCCTGGAAAGCGCAGCAGGCACAAAAGGCGCAATAATGGCTTGACCCTGGGCCCGACGACTTACCTCGTCGGGCCTGTTCCATTCAAATCGAATGTGGGAGCGAGCCTGCTCGCGAAGGCGGTGTGTCAGCCAGCGAAGGTTTGACTGACACT
>NZ_WBRZ01000287.1:0-6612 GCF_008923895.1 Pseudomonas sp. GXM4 | reverse complement strand
CTGCGGCGTACACAAAACCAATGTGGGAGCGGGCTTGCCCGCGATGAGGCCGGGACAAGCAACGCAAAATCTAGATCAGGTCCGTGACTCCTGCGGTACCTCACCCGCAACCACCGCCCCCTCCTCCTGCCGCTTCGGCAACAGAACCTGCTGTGGATAAGTCTGCGCAAAATGCACATTCGTGGTGTTATCCACAAGCTTCTTCAAGCGCTGATTGAATGCGCGGCTCACCGCATATTGGCCACCGGACACCGTGCGGAATTGCGCCGTCAACACCACGCCGTTCAAGTCCATTTTGTCCACGCCAAACACATCCAGCGGCCCTTGCAGGTTGTACTTGAGGAACGGGTCTTCACGGATAGAATCGCCGGCCTCGCGGATCAGCTCGATGGCCTTGTCGACGTCGGTGTCGTAGGTGAACTGCACCGAGAAAAATGCGAAGGCGAACTGGCGGGATTGGTTGGTCACAGCCTTGATCTGGCCGAACGGCACCGAGTGCACAAAACCCTTGCCATCACGCAGGCGCAAGGTGCGAATGGTCAGGCCTTCCACGGTGCCGGCGTGGCCGGAATCAAGCACCACCCAGTCGCCGATCGACAGGGTGTCTTCGATGATGATGAACAACCCGGTGATGACGTCCTGCACCAGTTGCTGCGAACCGAAACCGATCGCCAGACCGACCACGCCCGCACCGGCCAGTAGCGGCGCGACATTGATGCCGAGGTTGGCCATGGTGGTAATCGCGCAGATCACCACGAGGATGATTTTGATCGCATTGCGCAACAGCGGCAGGATGGTTTTCACCCGTGTGCTCGGCTGGCGTGCCGCGCGTTTGCTCAGCGGAGGTTTCAGCGCTTCCTGAATCGCCGTGTCGAGCACCACCCACAGCAGCCACGTCACCAGGAAGATCAGACCAATGCTGCTCAAGGCATTGCTGATCGCCCGGCCGACGGTGCTGCTCTGGGCGAAATCGAGCAACGACACGCCCCAGATCCGCCCGAGAATATCGATGAACACAATCGCCATGACGATCCGCAGCAACGCATGCAACAGGCTGAGAAAACGTTCCTTGTAGGCACTGCTGCGCTGGATCGCCTCGGCCTTGCGCGACTTGAACAGGTGCTGCAACACCGTGCTGAGAAACACCGTGGCGATCAGCAGCACGGTAGTGAACAAGGCGCAGCGCAGGGCTTTCTGATTGTCCTCGCCAATGCCGATCAGGCTGACTGCCGAGACCAGCACCATCAGCACGATCGGCCAGTACCACAACCCGGAAAATATCCGCAGCGACTCCTGCAGCGACGGTTGTTTCAAACGCTGAGCGAGCGGGCGATTGCGGATCAGATGCGCGACCGGCCGGCGCAGGCGAATCACCAGCAAACCGAAAATCACCGAGGCGATCAGCCCGGTGAACACGGCGATGCTGCTGGTGATATTGCCGCCCAGTTGCCGGGCGATCTGCGGGCTGGTCAGGGCATCGCTGAGCGCGGCGAGAAAGCCGATCAGAAACAGCGGGCGCGGGCAGTATTCACGGATGATTCGCGCGGCGGCGCGCTTGTGCCCGACGTTGAACATCACCACCACGCACAACAACATCGATGTGGAGAAGATACCGCTGCTGGTGGCATAGGCCAGACACAGCGCCAGCGCACGGCCCACCGATGCTTGCAGAAAATGGCTGACATACAGCGTCAAAGGCAGGCAGATCAGCGCCGGCACGGTGTACGGCAGCACGTAGCCGAGCAGATCCTGACTGCGCTGGCGGGTGCGCAACCAGCGGCCCTCACGCAGACGCTTGGCCAACAGACTGCCGAGCACCGTCAATAGGGCAAAACTGCCCAGCCAGACTCCCGACAGCGTGAGGAAATCCCCGGCGACGCTCCAGCCCGAGCGATTCGACGGTTGCTTGACCAGCCGATCGACCTCATCCGCCGCGCGGTCGGCGCGCAGCCGCCAGGCATCGACCAGGTGTTCGTTGAGATCGAGTTTTTCCTGCACATCGTCGATGCTCGTACTGATCGCCCCGAGCAGACCACCCTGCACCAGCGGTTCCGGTTCGGCGGGTTTTTCCGCCGTATCGGCGGCAGCCGGAACGCCCGGCAGCGCAACGGCTTGCGATGTGTTGACGCCCAAGCACAGCAGCGCTCCCAGCAGAATGGCGATCCTGAAATTGCGCAAAGCTCCGATCTCCCGTGGCTGACCCTGGTAAGGAACTGATCGGTAATTGCGCGGCAAGTTCAAGAGCCCCCTCACCCCAGCCCTCTCCCCCAGGAGAGGGAGCCGACCGAGTTGCATGACCAAAATCACCAACTGCACGTCTTGAGTCGAACTCAAGTCCTGAAGACCATGAAGATCTGCTCCCTTCACAGTCGTACGCGATTTCAGGAGGCATGAAGATCTGCTCCCTTCCCCCTCGCCCCCTTGGGGGAGAGGGTTGGGGTGAGGGGGTAAGCTCTTGATCTTCGCTTCACCCGCGACCATCCGTAACACCACCGAAACTTTCCCGCCCCCGCCGCAGTCATCACAGAACATCGGCAACACGAGGACTTTCTACGGGAGGATGGGATGGCGACGATTCACATCGGTATTTCAGGCTGGCGCTACGCCCCGTGGCGCGGGGATTTCTACCCGAAGGGACTGGCGCAGAAGCGCGAATTGCAGTTCGCCTCCCGCGCGGTCAACAGCATTGAAATCAATGGATCGTTCTACGCCCTGCAACGCCCCGAACGTTACGCCCAGTGGTACGCCGAAACCCCTGATGACTTCGTCTTCAGCGTCAAGGCACCGCGCTTCATCACCCACGTGCGCCGCTTGCGCGAAATCGAAAAACCGCTGGCGAATTTCTTTGCCTCGGGCGTGCTGGAGCTGAAGGAAAAACTCGGGCCGATCCTCTGGCAGTTTCCGCCGAACTTCAAATTCGATGCCGAGCGCTTCGACCAGTTTCTCGCGCAACTGCCCCACGACACCCAAGCCGCAGCCGCCCTCGCCCGCCAGCACGATTCGCATCTGCCCGGCCACGCCAGCGTCAAAGCCTGGAGTAAAAAGCCGTTGCGCCATGCCGTGGAAATTCGTCACGAGAGCTTTATCGACCCGGAGTTCGTGCGCCTGCTCAAGCGCCATAACACCGCGCTGGTCATTGCCGACACCGCCGGCAAATGGCCGTACCGCGAAGACCTCACCAGCGACTTCGTCTATCTGCGCCTGCACGGCGCCGAAGAGCTCTACGCCAGCGGTTATTCCGAACAAGCGCTCAAGCGCTGGGCAGAGCGCATCGACGCCTGGCATCACGGTAAACAGCCAGAGGACGCCCACCTGATAGCCCCACGCCTGAAACCCCGCGCGCGCAAATCCCGCGAAGTGTTCTGCTACTTCGACAACGACATCAAAGTCCGCGCGCCCTACGACGCACGCAACTTGTTGCAGCGCTTCGACCTCGACAAAGACCTCGCCACAACTCCCGGGCAAGTCGCCGCAGAAGGAGTTCTGTCATGAGCATTCCCGAACCGGTCGGTTTCACCGACGAAGGCTCCGTGGTCTCACACTCGGTGCGCACATTTACCGTACTGACGGTCAACACCCATAAGGGTTTCACTGCACTGAACCGGCGTTTCATTCTGCCGGAGCTGCGTGAAGCAGTGCGCAGCGTCGCCGCCGACGTGGTGTTTCTGCAGGAAGTGCACGGCACGCACGAGCAGCATCCGAAACGCTACGACAACTGGCCGACGATGCCGCAGTACGAATTCCTCGCCGACAGCCTCTGGCCGCAATTCGCCTACGGGCGCAACGCCGTGTACCCGGCGGGCGATCACGGCAATGCGCTGTTGTCGAAATTCCAGATCATCCGCCACGACAACCTCGACGTGTCGATCAGCGGCCATGAGAACCGCGGCCTGTTGCATTGCGTGCTGCGCCTGCCTGGCGACGGCACCGAAGTGCACGCGATCTGCGTGCATCTGGGCCTGCGCGAGAGCCACCGCAACGCGCAACTGGATCTGCTGATGCAACGTCTCGCCGAATTGCCCGCCGATGCCCCAGTGATCGTCGCTGGCGATTTCAACGACTGGCGCCAGCGTGCCGATGCGCAGCTCAAGCCCTGTGGCCTGCGCGAAGTGTTCGCCGAGCAGTACGGCAAGCCGGCGCGCAGTTTTCCCGCGCGGCTGCCAGCGCTACGACTCGACCGCATCTACGTACGCAACCTCAAGGCCAGCCGCCCAAAAGTATTGACCAACCGGCCCTGGTCCCACCTTTCCGACCACGCACCGTTATCGGTGGAGATTGAACTATGAACAGTGCGCCACTGGAAAAATCCGCCGTCGACCCGGTCCCGTTGAACCCGCCCGTGCGCGAGCCCGGCCACGTTGACGTCGAGTATCAATGGCACAGCAACAACCGCGTAGAGCTGCTGGAGAACGGCGAGGAATATTTCCCCCGCGTGTTCGAAGCGATGCGCGCAGCCAAGAGCGAGATCCTGCTGGAGACCTTCATCGTTTTCGAAGACAAGGTCGGCGCCGAGTTGCAGCAAATCCTCATCGAAGCCGCCCAGCGTGGTGTGCGCACCACGGTCAGCCTCGACGGCTTCGGCTGTGGCGAGCTGAGCACCGGCTATCTGTCGGCCTTGAGCGATGCCGGCGTGCATCTGCAGATCTTCGATCCGGCGCCAAAGCATTTGGGCATCCGCACCAACTGGTTCCGCCGCCTACACCGCAAGATCGTGGTGGTCGACGGCTTGATCGCGTTCATTGGCGGGATCAACTTTTCCGGCGATCACCTGGCCGATTTCGGCCCTGAAGCCAAGCAGGATTACTCGGTGGAGATCCAAGGCCCGGTGGTCGCCGATATCCATCACTTCGCCCTGCTGCAAAGCGGTCGTCCCGGACGCGCGCGGTTCTGGTGGCAGCGCCGGCGCCAGCGTCTGGAGGAAATGGCCTTCACCGATCACGACGGCCAGGTACGCCTGGTGTTCCGCGATAACGATCAACACAACACCGATATCGAAGACGTCTATCTGCAAGTACTACGCAAGGCCAAGCGCCGGGTGATCATCGCCAACGCCTACTTCTTTCCCGGTTACCGGCTGCTGCGTGAAATCCGCAACGCCGCCCGCCGTGGCGTCGAGGTGCGGCTGATCCTGCAAGGCCAGCCGGACATGCTCGTGGCGAAACTGGCGGCGCGCATGACCTACGATTATCTGCTGCGTGCCGGCGTGCAGATTCACGAATACTGCCAACGCCCGCTGCACGGCAAAGTCGCGCTGGTCGACGATGACTGGAGCACCGTGGGCTCGAGCAATCTCGACCCGCTGAGCCTGTCGCTGAACCTGGAAGCCAACGTGCTGATCCGCGATCGCGCCTTCAATCAGCACTTGTACGAACGCCTCGAAGACCTCAGCCAGAACCACTGCAAAGCCATGGACGCCAAGCTGTTGCCGCGTGGGCGCATCTGGCACATGACCGTGGGGTTTCTGGTGTTCCACTTCCTGCGGCACTTCCCGGCCATGGCCGGTTGGCTGCCGGCGCATAAACCGCGTCTGAAGCCTTTCCGAGGTGCGCGTCCATGAGTCATTCCGAAGTGCACTCCGATAGCCATTCGGCACAAGCGGCGCCGTCGAAATGGAGCCGCTGGAAACGCCCGCTGACCATCCTGTTTTTCCTCGCGCTGATCGTCTTGCTGACGATGTTCGCCACGCGCATCGAATGGGCCGAGGTGCTGGAGACCCTCGCCGATTTCAAGGTGCGCACACTGATCATCGCCGCCAGCCTGACGTTGCTGAGTTTTCTGGTGTACGCCAGTTTCGACCTGATCGGTCGCACTTACATTCGTCAGGATCTGACCTGGAAGCAGATTCTGCCGGTGGGCATCATCAGCTACGCCTTCAACCTCAATCTCAGCGCCTGGGTCGGCGGCATCGCCATGCGTTATCGCTTGTATTCGCGGCTGGGCGTGAGCAAAGGCAACATCGCCAAGATTCTCGGCCTGAGCCTGGCGACCAACTGGTTCGGCTACATGACCATCGCTGGCGTAGTGTTCAGCAGCGGTCTGGTGACGATGCCGCCGGGCTGGAAACTCAGCAGTTCGGCCTTGCAACTGGTCGGGGTGTTATTGCTGCTGGTCAGTGCCGGCTATCTGGCGGCGTGTCAGTTTTCCAAGCGCCGCGAGTGGTCGATACGCGGCGTGGAAATCAACCTGCCGTCGCTGCGCATGGCGGTGCTGCAATTGCTCTTGGGCGCGTTGAACTGGTCGCTGATGGCGGCGGTGATCTTCACTCTGCTGCCGAGCAAACTGGATTATCCGCTGGTGCTTGGCGTGCTGTTGATCAGCGCGATTGCCGGGGTCATCACGCACATTCCAGCGGGACTGGGTGTGCTTGAGGCGGTGTTCGTGGCGTTGCTGCAGCATGAGGCATCGCGCGGCAGTCTGGTCGCGGGATTGCTGGCGTATCGGGCGATTTATTTTCTGCTGCCGCTGTTGATTACGGTGGTGATGTATCTGGTAGTGGAAGCGAAGGCCAAGGCGTTGCGGATCGAGAAGAAACCTTCCTGACCATGCATTGCTGCGGATGGCCCTTTCGCGAGCAGGCTCGCTCCCACATTTGAAATGCGTTCAACCTGTGGG
>NZ_WBRZ01000286.1:0-6635 GCF_008923895.1 Pseudomonas sp. GXM4 | reverse complement strand
CGCCATGGACGCTCTGCGTCCGCTTTGGGACTCGGCGCGTCCGGGATGCATTCCCACGCAGAGCGTGGGAACGATCAGGGGAGGTATTACGACTTACTGGGTAACCGGTGTGATATCCCGCATCGGCTTGCCTTTGACCGGTGCGCCGTTCGCGACGTAATAAGCAGCGGTGCTGCGCGGCAGCGGCTTGCGGCCGCGGATCTTGTCGGCGATTTTCTCGGCCATCATGATCGTCGGCGCGTTGAGGTTGCCGGTGGTGATGATCGGCATGATCGAAGCATCGACCACGCGCAGGCTCTGCATGCCGTGCACACGACCTTCGCCATCGACCACGGCCATCTCGTCGGTGCCCATCTTGCACGAGCAGGACGGGTGGAACGCGGTTTCGGCGTGCTCGCGGATGAACTTGTCGAGCTGTTCATCGGTTTGCACTTCGATGCCCGGGCTGATTTCGCGACCACGGAACGCGTCGAGGGCCGGCTGCTGCATGATTTCGCGGGTCAGGCGGATGCCGTCGCGGAATTCCTGCCAGTCCTGCTCGGTGGCCATGTAGTTGAACAGGATGCTCGGGTGCTGGCGCGGATCCTTGGATTTGACCTGGATGCGGCCACGGCTCGGCGAGCGCATGGAACCCATGTGCGCTTGGAAACCGTGTTCTTTCACGCCGTTGCTGCCGTTGTAGTTAATCGCCACCGGCAGGAAGTGGTACTGGATGTTCGGCCATTCGAATTCCGGACGCGAACGAATGAAACCGCCGGCCTCGAACTGGTTGCTGGCGCCGATGCCGGTGCCGTTGAACAGCCACTCGGCACCGATCGCCGGCTGGTTGTACCAGAGCAGCGACGGGTACAGCGAAACCGGTTGGGTGCAGGCGTATTGCAGGTACAGCTCAAGGTGATCCTGCAGGTTTTCACCGACGCCCGGCAGATCGTGGACCACCGGGATGTCGAGGCTTTCCAGCAGTTTCGCCGGGCCGACACCGGAGCGCTGCAGAATCTGCGGCGAAGCGATGGCGCCGGAGCACAGCAGAACTTCCTTGCGCGCCTTGGCTTCAACACGTTCTTCAGCGTCGCCGATCAGGTAACGCACGCCGACCGCGCGCTTGCCTTCGAACAGAATCTTGTCGGTCAGGGCGTGGGTGACGATGGTCAGGGTCGAACGCTTCTTGGCGATGTCGAGGTAGCCACGGGCGGTGGAAGCACGGCGGCCGTTCGGCGTCACGGTGCGGTCCATCGGGCCGAAGCCTTCCTGCTGGTAACCGTTGAGGTCTTCGGTGCGCGGGTAACCGGCCTGCACGCCGGCTTCAACCATGGCGTGGAACAGCGGGTTGTTGCCGGCTTTCGGCGTGGTCACGCTGACCGGGCCGTCGCCACCGTGGTAATCGTTCGGGCCGATGTCACGGGTTTCAGCTTTGCGGAAGTACGGCAGGCAATCGAGGTACGACCAGTCTTCCAGGCCCGGCAGTTTCGCCCAGCCGTCGTAGTCCATCGCGTTGCCACGGATGTAGCACATGCCGTTGATCAGCGAAGAGCCACCCAGGCCCTTGCCGCGACCGCATTCCATCCGGCGACCGTCCATGTGCGGCTCTGGATCGGTTTCGTAGGCCCAGTTGTAGCGACGACCCTGCAGCGGGAACGCCAGCGCAGCGGGCATCTGCGTGCGGAAGTCGAGGCGGTAGTCCGGCCCCCCGGCTTCGAGCAGCAGAACGGTGACGCCTTCGTCTTCAGTCAGACGGGTCGCAAGTGTGTTACCTGCAGAGCCGGCGCCTATGATGATGTAGTCGTATTCTTGAGTCATAAATTCTCCTGCGGGAGCTACAAGCCACTAGCTTCAAGCTGCAAGAAAAAGCAGCGAGCTGTGGCTTCGAAATCGGGGAGGGCGGCAACCCCAAACTGCTTTTACTTGCAGCTTGAAACTTGCCGCTTGCAGCTGATCAGCTAGCTGATCAGAACACCGAGACGTAATCGCCCAGCTCGACCTGTACCGATTTGATGCGGGTGAAGTTGTTCAGCGAGCTGATCCCGTTCTCACGGCCAACACCCGACTGCTTGTAGCCGCCGACCGGCATTTTTGCGTCGGACTCGCCCCAGGCGTTGATCCAGCAGATACCGGCTTCCAGTTGATGAATCACGCGGTGGGCGCGGTTCAGGTCCTTGGTAACGATACCGGCGGCCAGGCCGAAGTCGGTGTCGTTGGCGCGGCGGATCACTTCTTCTTCGGTTTCGTAGGAAAGGATCGCCATCACCGGGCCGAAGATCTCTTCGCGCACGATGGTCATGTCGTCGGTGCAGTCGGTGAACACGGTTGGCGCCACGAACGCACCTTTAGCGAATTCGCCGTCCGTCAGTCGACCGCCGCCGCACAGCACGCGTGCGCCTTCTTCTTTACCCTTGGCGATGTAAGCCAACACGCTTTCCATGTGCGGGAAGCTGACCAGCGGGCCGAAGTTGGTGTTTTCGTCTTCCGGGTTGCCAACGCGGATGCGGGCAACGCGCTCAACGATCTTGGCTTCAAAAGCGGCTTTCAGGTGCGCCGGTACGAACACGCGAGTGCCGTTGGTGCAGACCTGACCGGAGCTGTAGAAGTTGGCCATCATCGCCGTGTCGGCGGCGCGATCCAGATCGGCGTCGTCGCAGATGATCAGCGGCGACTTGCCGCCCAGTTCCATGGTCACGTCTTTCAGCGACGAAGCCGAAGCGCTGGCCATGACTTTCTTGCCGGTGTCGGTGCCGCCAGTGAAGGAGATTTTCTCGATGCGCGGGTGCTCGGTCAGCCAGGTGCCGACTTCGCGGCCGCTACCGGTCAGGACGTTGAACACACCGTTCGGCACGCCGGCTTCGGTGTAGATCTCGGCCAGTTTCAGGGTGGTCAGCGAGGTGACTTCGCTTGGCTTGAAGATCATCGCGTTACCGGCCGCCAGGGCTGGAGCGGATTTCCACAGGGCGATCTGGATCGGGTAGTTCCACGCGCCGATACCGGCGACTACGCCCAGCGGTTCGCGACGGGTGTAAACGAACGAGGTGTCACGCAGCGGGATCTGCTCGCCTTCGATGGCGGGCACCAGGCCTGCGTAGTATTCCAGCACGTCAGCGCCGGTGACGATGTCGACGTACTTGGTTTCGGAGAAGGATTTGCCGGTGTCCAGGGTTTCCAGCGCGGCCAGCTCATCGTTGCGCTCGCGCAGGATGTCGACGGCGCGGCGCAGGATGCGCGAACGCTCCATGGCGGTCATGGCGGCCCAGATTTTCTGGCCCTTTTCGGCGCTGACCACAGCGCGCTCGACGTCGTCTTTGGTCGCACGTTGCACCAGTGCGAGGACTTCACCGTTCGCCGGGTTGATGGCTTCGAAGGTGGCGTCGCTGCCGGCGTCGGTGTACGCGCCATCGATGTAGAGTTTTTGCAGTTCGAAACGGGCCATAGTGTCCTCGCAAGTGCATTGGTGGTTGGCGTTGACCACCGCGATCACGCTGCGGTGGAGTTCAGGGGCCGAGCATTTTCTGTGTGCTCTAGCTCACCTTCTTGGCCAATTGGAAATCCATGTATTCGTAAGCGATCTGTTGCGCCTGCGCCGTGTCGAAAGCGTCTCCCGACAGCGCGCCGCGCAACCACAAACCGTCGATCAAAGCTGCCAGGCCTCGGGCGGCATTGCGCGCATCTTCGAGCGGCAACACACGGCGGAACTGGCAGCACAGGTTGGAATACAGACGGTGATCGTTGATCCGCTGCAACCTGTGCAAAGACGGCTGGTGCATGCTGGTGGCCCAGAAGGCCAGCCAGGTTTTCATTGCCGGGCCATTGACCTGGCTGGCGTCGAAGTTGCCTTCGATGATCACCTGCAGATGCGCCCGTGGGCTGTCATCTGCCAGCGCCTGACGGCGCGCGGTGACGCTCTCGCTGAGGGCGGTCATCAGGTACCGCATCGTGGCGGCGATCAGGCCGTTCTTGTCCTGAAAGTAATGACTGATGATGCCATTCGAGACACCGGCCAAACGGGCGATCAGCGCAATGCTGGCGTCCCCCATTCCGACCTGATCGACCGCTTGCAAAGTGGCTTCGATCAGTTGTTGGCGGCGGATGGGTTGCATACCGACCTTGGGCATCTTGCACATCTCCTTAGGCCTTCCGAGGGGCGAATGACGCCGATCGGATTGAGGGCCAGTCTATTTTGTTTTGATTGAACGTTCAATCAACAAAGAATAAGATCTGCGACAATTCGTCGCTGCCTACAGAAAATTCCTACGTGTAATGACGATAAAAACCGACACCTGAAACGGCTCGAAACCTGCGCGGGGCATGGCGCGGTTCGCGATTCGAAGGACGTGTTGAAAGGGCAAGACGCTCGGGGCCAGGTTTCGGATGAACGTCCGTCGCCTCTGGCCACGAAAGCGAATACGCAACGCCATTTCGGCAGGTTCGGGCTTTTTTCGGAGTGTCTTTATATCACCCGCCGGTCGGCTGCCAACTAACCGATTGGTCGGGTTCCGTGATGCCTTGTGTTCTTCTCTCGCACTGCCTGGAGCATTTGTGCCATGAGTTCTGCCTCGCTAATAAAGACCCCGCCCGAGAAGGTGACGGTCAACGGTTGGGTGTTCTACACCTCGACCGCGCTGATTCTGTTGTTGACCGCCATTCTGATCATCGCCCCGCAAGAGGCCGGCAGAATGTTGGGCATGGCCCAGGCCTGGTTGTCGCGCAGCTTCGGCTGGTACTACATGGTGGTGATCGCCGCCTACTTGGTGTTCGTGGTCGGTCTGGCGTTTTCCTCGTACGGCAAACTCAAACTGGGCAGCAAGGACGACACCCCGGATTTCAGTTACGGCGCCTGGGCGGGGATGCTGTTCTCGTCGGGCATCGGCATTTCGCTGCTGTACTTCGGCGCGTCCGAGCCACTGGATCACTACTTCAATCCGCCGGAAGGCACCTCGGCCACCAACATGGCCGCGCGTCAGGCGGTGCAACTGACTTTCCTGCACTGGGGCCTGCACGGCTGGGCGATCTATGCACTGGTCGGCCTGGCCGTGGCGTATTTTGCCTATCGGCATAACCAGCCGCTGGCGTTGCGTTCGGCGCTGTATCCATTGGTCGGCGAGCGTTGGGTCAAAGGCGCCGCCGGGCACGCAGTGGACGGCTTTGGCATGTTCGTGACCCTGCTGGGGCTGGTGACCAACCTGGGGATTGGCTCGCTGCAAGTCTCGTCCGGGCTGGAAAACCTGTTCGGCATGGAGCACAGCAACACCAACCTGCTGATCGTCATCATCGTCATGAGCACCGTGGCGACCATCGCTGCCGTGTCGGGTGTGGAAAACGGCATCCGTCGACTGTCCAACCTGAACATCGTGCTGTTCAGCGGCCTGCTGATTTTCGTTCTGCTGTTCGGCCCGACTTTGCACCTGCTCAACGGTTTCGTGCAGAACATCGGTGACTACCTCAACGGCGTGGTGCTGAAGACCTTCGACCTGTACGTCTATGAAGGCGACAGCGCCAAGTCCGACCGCTGGCTTGGCCTGTGGACCCTGTTCTATTGGGCCTGGTGGATTTCCTGGGCGCCATTCGTGGGCATGTTCATTGCGCGGATTTCCCGTGGCCGCAGCGTGCGTGAACTGGTCGCTGGCGTGCTGCTGATTCCGCTGGGCTTCACCTTGGCGTGGCTGTCGATCTTCGGTAACTCGGCGCTGGATCTGGTGATGAATCAGGGCGCGGTGGAGCTGGGCAAGACGGCGCTGGAACAGCCGTCGATGGCGATCTATCAGTTGCTTGAGCATTACCCGGCGTCGAAAGTCGTCATCGGGGTGTCGATCTTTGTCGGCTTCGTGCTGTTCCTGACCCCGGCCGACTCCGGTGCGGTGATGATGGCGAATCTTTCCTGCAAGGGCGGCAACGTCGATGAAGACGCGCCGCACTGGCTGCGGATCTTCTGGTCGGTGGTGATCACCCTGGTGACCATCGGCCTGCTGTTCGCCGGCAACTTCGAAGCCATGCAGACCATGGTCGTGCTGGCCGGCCTGCCGTTCTCGGTGGTGCTGATCTGCTTCATGTTCGGCCTGCACAAGGCGATGCGCCAGGACGTGCAGATCGAACAGGAGCAAGCGCAACTGGCCGAGCGCGGGCGCCGTGGTTTCAGCGAGCGCCTGACGCAACTGGATCTGCAGCCGAGCCAATCGGTGGTGCAGCGCTTCATGGACAAGCACGTCACCCCGGCGCTGGAAGATGCAGCGGCGCAGTTGCGCAATCAGGGCATTGAAGTGCAGACGCTGCTGGGCAAGGCCAAGCGTTGCATGGGCGTGCGGGTCGAGATGGAAGAGGGCAACCCTTTCGTTTACGAAGTGAGCCTGGATGGTTATCTGGCGACCCCGACCGAATCGGCGCAATCAGATGAAGCGCGTCAGCGTTATTACCGCGCTGAGGTGTATCTGCACAATGGCAGCCAGGACTACGACTTGATGGGCTTCACCCCGGAGCAGATTACGCGGGATGTGCTGGATCAGTTTGAAAGCCATCGGCAGCTTCTTGGCCGGGTGTACAGCTAAACAGCTAAAACAAAAGGGGCTCGATTGAGCCCCTTTTGCATGATCGTTCCCACGCTCCGCGTGGGAATGCATCAATGGACGCTCTGCGTCCGCTGTTGTGGGACGCGG
>NZ_WBRZ01000285.1:0-6651 GCF_008923895.1 Pseudomonas sp. GXM4 | reverse complement strand
AGCCAATCCCGAAACGCTCTCAACGAAGGCAGATTCTCATTACGCGGCGGGTACACCAGGTAATAGCTGCGTCGGCTGGTAATCGGCTCTCCCAGTTGCAGCAATTCGCCCTTGAGCAATTCCTCCTCGACGAGAATCCGCGGCACCAGGCCAACACCGATATTGGCGCGTACCGCTTGGATCAAGTGCGAGGTCATTTCAAAGCTCGGTCCGATCCGCATGCTGCGATGCGCAAGTTGGTGATGGCTGAACCATTCCGCCCATGCCTGGGCATTGCTGCTGACGTTGAGCAGCAACTGCCCGGCAATGTGCCGCTCGGCCTCGTCGCGTTCAGTCGCCGACAGCTGCGCGCTGGCAATCGCCACCAATTCTTCGGTGTGCAGGGGCAGGGCGGTCAGGCCTGGCCATTCACCCCCGCCGACACAGATCGCCGCGTCGATTTCGCTGGTGTCGAAGTCGATGGTTTCGATCCGCGAATGCAAGTGCACGGTCATGCCCGGGTGCGCCGTGTAGAAATCCTTCAACCGTGGCAGCAGCCATTTCGAACCGAAGGTTGGCAGCGTCGCCAGGCGCAGGCTATGGATGCCCGAACCAAACGCCATCGCCTGCAAGGTTGCGCTGCGAATCTGCCCGAGGGCTTCGCTGAGCTCGCGCTGATACATGCGCCCGACATCCGTCAGCACCACCTGCCGGCCTTCACGGCTGAACAGACGCATGCCGAGCATCTTCTCGAGAATCTGTACCTGGCGGCTGACCGCGCTCTGCGTCAGTGACAGTTCATGGGCGGCGCGGGTGTAGCTCTCGTGGCGAGCGGCGGCCTCGAAAGCCAGCAGCAGCGACATGGACGGTGTGAGGGTGCGCGGATTCATTCGTAAAACTCATCGATAGCGGGTCGAAATTACGCTTGTTCCATGGCTGGCCAGCAATGAACATGGGCGCAATCAGATGGCGGAGCCTGACGCAATCATTCCTTGCGCACAACTGTTCACCGCCACACAGCCCGATTTGACCGAGATGACCCGACCGATGATTGCCCAGCTGTCGCCTGCCAAAGCCCTGACCGGCGATTACCAACAATTCCTCGCCGCCCTGAAAGACAGCGGCTTTCGCGGTGAAATCAGCGCTGATTACGCCAGCCGCGTGGTGCTTGCGACCGACAACTCGATCTATCAGCGCTTGCCGCAAGCGGCGGTGTTTCCGCTGGACGCCGAAGACGTTGCACGTGTGGCGCGGCTGATTGCCGAACCGGCGTACGAGAAAGTGGTGATCACCCCGCGTGGTGGTGGCACCGGTACCAACGGCCAATCGCTGACGGACGGCATCGTCGTCGACCTGTCGCGGCACATGAATCGCATTCTGGAAATCAATGTTGAACAGCGCTGGGTGCGCGTGCAGGCCGGGGTGGTCAAGGATCAGCTCAACGCCGCGCTGAAATCCGCCGGGCTGTTTTTTGCTCCGGAACTGTCGACCTCGAACCGCGCCACGGTCGGCGGCATGATCAACACCGACGCCAGCGGCCAGGGCAGTTGCACCTACGGCAAGACCCGCGACCATGTGCTGGAACTTGAAATGATCCTGCGCGGCGGCGAGCGTCTGCACGGCCTGCCGCTGGCCGAGGATGAGCTTGCAGCGCAGTGCGCCCGCGATGATCGCGTCGGCGAAGTCTATCGTTGTGCGCGGCAGATCATTGATGAACAGGGCGAGCTGATCAAGGCACGCTTTCCCGATCTCAACCGCTGCCTGACCGGTTATGACCTGGCGCATCTGCGCGAGGCCGACCAGCGCTTCAACCTCAATAGCGTGCTGTGTGGCGCTGAGGGCTCGCTGGGCTTCGTCGTCGAAGCGCGGTTGAACGTATTGCCGATTCCCAAGCACACGATGCTGGTCAACATCCGCTACGCCGGGTTCATGGATGCCTTGCGTGATGCGCGGGCGTTGATGGCGCTCAAGCCGTTGTCGATTGAAACCGTCGACTCCAAGGTCTTGCTGTTGGCGATGCAGGACATCGTCTGGCACGGCGTTGCCGAATATTTTCCGGAAAACGCTGAGCGGCCGACTCTGGGCATCAATCTGGTCGAGTTCTGCGGTGACGATCCCGAAGATCTGCAACGCCGCGTCGAAGCGTTCCTCGAACATCTGCAAAACGACCGCACCGTGGAGCGCCTGGGCCATACGCTGGCGGTTGGTCAGGCAGCGGTGAACAAGGTCTATGGCATGCGCAAACGGGCGGTGGGCCTGCTCGGCAATGTCGCCGGCGAAGCCCGCCCGCAGCCGTTCGTTGAAGACACCGCAGTGCCGCCGCAGCATTTGGCCGAATACATCGCCGAACTGCGCGACCTGCTCGACAGCCACGGCTTGCAGTACGGCATGTTCGGCCATGTCGACGCCGGCGTACTGCACGTGCGGCCGATCCTCGACATGAAAGACCCGCAGCAAGCGGCCCTGGTACGCCCGGTGTCCGATGGCGTAGCGGCGCTGACCCAGCGCTACGGCGGCCTGCTCTGGGGCGAGCATGGCAAGGGCCTGCGTTCGGAATACGCGCCGGCATTCTTCGGCGAGTTGTACCCGGCGCTGCAAGCCTTGAAAGCGGCGTTCGACCCGTTCAACCAGTTCAATCCCGGCAAAATCGCCACGCCGGCCAACAGCGGATCGGCACTGCTGAAGATCGACGAAGTGACCCTGCGCGGCGAGCTGGATCGGCAGATCGACGAGAAAGTCTGGCAAAGCTACGGCGCGGCCATGCATTGCAATGGCAACGGCGCCTGCTACAACTTCGATCCTGATGACGCCATGTGCCCGTCGTGGAAAGCCACCCGCGAACGCGCGCAATCGCCCAAGGGCCGCGCTTCGCTGATTCGCGAATGGCTGCGGTTGCAGGGCGAGGCAGGTGTCGACGTACTCTCGGATGCGATTCGTAAACCGGCGTTTTTCAGCACGCTGTGGCAGCGCTGGCGCAACAGTCGCGATCCATCGGCGGATTTTTCCCATGAGGTGTACGACGCCATGGCCGGTTGCCTGGCCTGTAAATCCTGCGCGGGGCAGTGCCCGGTGAAGGTCAACGTGCCGGAATTCCGCTCGCGTTTTCTCGAGCTGTATCACAGTCGTTATCTGCGTCCGGCCCGGGATTACCTGATTGCCTCGCTGGAATACACCATTCCCTACATGGCGCGTATTCCGGCGCTGTACAAC
Source organism: Pseudomonas sp. GXM4 (assembly GCF_008923895.1). Lineage (NCBI taxonomy): Bacteria > Pseudomonadati > Pseudomonadota > Gammaproteobacteria > Pseudomonadales > Pseudomonadaceae > Pseudomonas > Pseudomonas sp. GXM4. Next base: position 3,462 of record NZ_WBRZ01000285.1, on the reverse strand, counting down.
GGCTTGATGGGCGCGGGCTGGGTGCGTGGCGCACTGGCGCGGATCGGTGGCATGGTCGATGTGCCGTTGCTCAGCCGTTTCGATTTCCACGCGGCGATGCGCCGTTGGCAGGTGCAGCCGGCAACCGTCGCAACGTTGTCGGCGCTGACCCCAGGGCAACGCGAACGCAGCGTGGTCATCGTGCAGGACGCCTTCACCCGCTACTTCGAGGCGCCGCTGCTGGCTGATCTGGTCGAGCTGATTTCGCGCCTGGGTTATCAGGTCTATCTCGCGCCGTTCAGCGCCAACGGTAAACCGCTGCATGTGCAGGGCTTTCTCTCGGCGTTCAATCGCGCGGCGTTGCGTAACGCTGAGCAGTTGCAGGCGCTGGCGCAGACCGGCGTGCCGCTGCTGGGGCTGGATCCGGCGATGACTCTGGTCTATCGCCAGGAATACCTGAAAGTACCGGGCCTGAATGAGTGCCCAGAAGTAGCGCTGGTTCAGGAATGGTTACTCAAGGTCATGCCAGAACGGACGCCTGAGGCTCAGCCGATAGCGTTCCGTCTGCTCGCCCATTGCACGGAGAAAACCAACGCGCCGGCCGCGACCCGCCAGTGGGAGCAGGTCTTCGAACGTGCCGGTCTGAAGCTGGCCACGCAGGCTACCGGTTGCTGCGGCATGTCCGGTACTTACGGCCACGAAGCACGCAATCGCCAGACCTCAGCCGTCATTTACGAGCAGTCGTGGGCGCGCCAGGTGCAGGCTCCGGCGGAGCAGGGCGAGGCGTTGGCGACCGGCTACTCCTGCCGCAGCCAGGTCAAGCGCCAGTCGGATCAGGCGCTGCGCCATCCGTTGCAGGTGCTGCTCCAGACGCTGCGTCGCTGACCGTGTCGCTGGTGTCCCTGTCCCAGATCAGGCGTGGGTCGAAACTCATCGCCGCGAGCATGGTGAACACCACGACCAGGCCGAAGAACAGGATGCCCGGTCGTGGCTCGATATCGCCCAGCGCCTGGAATTTCACCAGCGCCGCGACCAGCGCGACCACCAGCACATCGAGCATCGACCAGTAGCCGATCAGTTCGACGAAGCGGTACAGCTTCGAACGCTCCCTGCGCGCCCAATCGCTGTTGCGCTGCACGGTGACGAGCAGCAAGGTCAGGGCGACGAATTTGACCCCCGGGACCGCGATGCTGGCGATGAAAATGATCAGGGCAATGTCCCACGCTCCGGCCTCCCAGAACTCCAGCACGCCACTCATGATCGTGCTGTCGGCGCCGTTGCCGAGCATCACCGTATTCATCACCGGCAGCAGATTGGCCGGGATATAAAAGGCCAGGGCGGCGAGCATATACGCCCAGGTGCGCGTCAGCGAATTGGTCTTGCGCCGATGCAAAGGCGCATCACAGCGTGGGCATTCGTGTGGCTCGTCGGTCATGTCACAGGCCAGGCCACAGCTGTGGCACAGGCACAAGTTGAGTTCGCTGGCGGTCGGTGGACGCTTCATAAAATGTCCCAGAGTTCGCGGATGTCACGGCCGGCAATGCGGATCATCATCAGGCTCAGCACCGCCAGGGCGAACAGGCCGATCCCCGGCAGCACATCGAGCAGGCCGGCGAGTTTGAACACCGCGACCATCGCCCCCAGCAGGCACACCTCGAGCATGCTCCACGGGCGCAGGGTTTCCAGCCAGCGCATGCACAGATTGAACCCCGGTGCCCGCCTCATGCCGAGGGCGAAAGTCAACACCCAGACCAGCAACACTAGCTGAAATGCCGGGGCGATGATGATTGCGATCGCCGCGACCATGGCGATAAAGGTGATCGGTCCCTGGCTCAGCGCGAGCACCGAATCCCACAGGGTCGCGCTGTTTTTCATGCCTTTGAGGCTGATGCTCATCACCGGATAGAAATTGGCGAACAGCCACAGCATCGCGGCCGTGAACGTCAGCGCCAGACGCTGCTCGATGGTCAGGCCGTTGAAGCGCTGCAGCACGCCACCGCAGCGTACGCACAGGGTTTTCTGGTGTTTGCCGAGCACGACTTTCTCGTACACGCAATCACAGTGCTCGCAGATGATCAGGTGTTCGGTATTGACCATGGACAGCGCTCAAGGGCAGGGCGGACCTGTTCACTATAGAAGGCTGGCGCTGATGGGCAACTTCGATGCTGCATGTTTGGGTTTTGTTTTTCTGGTGTTATAAGGTAACGCGAAATTTGCGGGCGGCGTTGTGGCTGTCCGGTGTTATTCCTCTCGATTGCGAAAGACCCATGCCCCCTGTACTTCCCCGTTCTGCCCCATTGACGACTGGCCGGCTGCTGTCCATTGATGCGCTCCGAGGCCTGGTGATCCTGTTCATGCTGCTCGATCACGTGCGCGAAACCTTCCTGTTGCACCGACAGGTCTCCGATCCGATGGACATTGCCAGCACCGAGCCGGCGCTGTTTTTCAGCCGCACATTGGCGCATCTGTGTGCGCCGGTGTTCGTCTTGCTGACCGGTCTGTCGGCTTGGCTCTACGGCGAAAAATACGCCGGCAAAGCCGATGTCAGCGCGTTTCTGTTCAAGCGCGGATTGTTCCTGGTGGCGCTGGAATTCACTTTGGTCAACTTCGCCTGGACCTTCCAGTTGCCGCCGAGCGTGATCTACCTGCAAGTGATCTGGGCGATCGGCCTGAGCATGATCGCGCTGGCGCTGCTGGTCTGGTTGCCACGTGCGCTGCTGCTGACGCTGAGCGTGGCGATCATCGCCGGGCATAACCTGCTCGACGCAGTGCATTTCCCGGTCGAGTCGGCACTGCATGTGCCTTGGGCGATTCTGCATGATCGAGGCTGGATCGAGATCAGCGAAACCCTGCGCCTGCGCACCTCGTACCCGCTGCTGCCGTGGATTGGTGTAATCGGCCTGGGCTATGTGCTGGGGCCGTGGTTTGCTCGCGGCATGGACGCGGCGGTGCGTCAGCGTCGTTTGCTGATTGCCGGGGTCGCTGGTTTGTTGGGATTTGTGGTGCTGCGCTTGATTAACGGCTACGGCGAAAAGCCGTGGGCGATCAGCGATTCGCTGGTGCAGACACTGATGAGCTTTTTCAACATCACCAAATACCCGCCATCGCTGCTGTTCATCGCGCTGACTGTGAGCGTGGGGCTGTTGCTGTTGCTCGCCTTTGAGCGCGTGCAGAGTCGCCGCTGGATTGGCTGGCTGACGGTGTTCGGCTCGGCGCCGATGTTTTTCTATCTGCTGCATCTGTATGCGTTGAAGGTGTTGTACCTGATTGGCGTGGCGCTGTTCGGCCTGAATCAGGGCAGCTATTTCGGCTTTTCGACGGTGACGGCGGTGTGGCTGGCGGCGGTGGTTCTTGCCGTGGTGCTGTTCCCGGCAGTGCGCTGGTTTTCTGCATTGAAAGCGCGGCGCCGGGACATCAGCTGGCTGAAATATCTGTAAATTGCGTGGAGTTGTGGGAGTGAGCTTGCTCACGAAAGCGGCGAAT
>NZ_WBRZ01000284.1:0-6654 GCF_008923895.1 Pseudomonas sp. GXM4 | reverse complement strand
CGGGTGCCGGTCGATCCTTTGCAGCCACGCATAAAAGCCCGGGCGGGTCTGGCGCAGGTGTTCACGGCTGCCGGCCCAGCGGCTCACCACGGCCGCCAGCACATCCAGCGCGCCGGGCGTTTCGTCATCTAGGTACAGCTCTCCGGAAAACTGATCGGCGAATACTTCCCAACTGAAATGCAGGCGCTGGCGCGTGCCGGCGATCAGGTTTTGCCGTGCGTTCTCGTCGGGCGTGCTCAGCCAGCGCTCGGGGTAATCGATGATGCCCACCGCCGCATAGCAATTGCTGACGATGTAGGCGAGACCGCGAATCGCCTGATCACGATCGGCAGCCTTGCTCGGCAGCAGGCCGGATTTGGGAAACTTCAGGCCCAAGTGAATCAGGATCGCCGCGCTTTCAGTCATGGCGCTGCCGTCCGGCAGTTGCAAGGTCGGTATCTGTTTCAGCGGATTGAGTTTGCCCAGCGCGTCGTCGGCCTCGGCGCTGGCTTCGGTATCAATGAAGCGATAGGCGATCTGGCACAACTCCAGTGCCGCCTCGACGGCAGCCGCGCCGGAATTCTTGTGCCCGTAGAGCTGGTACATGTCCGTTCCCCCGATAAGGCCTTTGCACAGGGTAGATGGCTGGCTGGCCTGACGTAGAAAATTCTGCAAATGTGTCGTGATTGGCACGTTTTTCCCATGCACTGCCGACTTGCGAAATCAACCTTCGCCAATCAGCGCTGGCGGTGCCCATCCCGCACCAAGAGCATTCATCGAACGCTATCCGCGTTCTTGTAAGGTGCGACAGCGAACCAAAAGTTCGCCTGTCCGAGCTGGCAATAAGGAGTTCACCTGTGAATCTTCAAATGCTCCGCCGTACGACATACCCCACTCACTCGCAAATCCAGCCCCAAGTTCAGCCGAGCCTATTCAGCCTGGCGCGTTTCTCCTTTATTACCTGAAACCCAATGCACACTTTGCGTGCCTGGCGATCGAGCGATCGCCGGGCGCCAAGTGTTATTTATTTTTTAAATACGGCAATTAATAAAAGGCACAACAACAAGATTGTCGAACAATGACTTTCCGTCATTGAAGTTGCACCAAAAGCGCACGCCCGAATGTGATGCAGTTAACCAATACTCCAGAATCAAAATAAGGAACATGTCCTGTGAACCGCTGAATGACTGACCTGCACCAAATCGATTCGCTACGCACCGATAGGTGCTAAGCCTGATCACCGAGCAGCCGCTCTATCCCGTCGATTGGCGTGATACAGCGTTCCCTCTGACTCGCTTTGGAAAAAGCCCTTCTGCGAGGACTTGAGGACCACTTCGCGCCGAATAAACAGTGGGCGAAATTGAAACTTATATAAATGCGACATCAGCAACACCGAAGATATGCCTTCAACCCGTTTCAGCAACATCTGGCACACCTGTTGCAAACTGTAACAAACCTGAGACAGCTCGCGTCTCCGCACAACAACAAGCCACGGAATGGATAATGATCAATCGATATAGATGCTACTAAGCCATTAAATTTGTTCGAGGCCGTTTAAACAGATAGTTCAACTATCGGCTCGCGTACACCTTGAAGAAAGTTGCACCCACTCACTCGAACATCAGCCATATGTTCGGACGGCACCTTATTGCCCTTCATCTGACCCGAGGGAGCTTTAATGAACGATGCGGTAAAGCACAAAACCCTGCCGGGGCCGTTGCGGCAAGCACCGGTCTCGCCGGCAACGGGCAGGCCGGCGTTTACAGCCAATACGTCACGACCCGGCGGGTTGAACAAACCACAGATGCTCTTGCTGATCGCCGTGTCGGCGCTGATACACGGCGGCGCGTGGTGGTTCTTCCATCAGGCGCGGCCGGAGCCACTGCCGACGCCGCCGGAAATTCCGGAAATGACCGTCGAGCTGACCAGCCCGACGCCTCCGGCCCCGCCAACACCGGAACCACCACCGCCGCCCCCGCCTCCACCGCCGCCGGAACCCGAGCAGCCGGTGGAAGACGAGGACGCGGTCAAGCCGCCGCCCAAACCGGTGGAGAAGCCCAAGCCAATCGAAAAACCAAAACCGGTCGAGAAACCCAAACCGGTGAAGAAAGTCGAGCCACCGAAAGCGCCGCCGGCCCCGGCGCAACCTGCCGCACCTGCGGCGCCGACAACACCAAGCGCACCACCGGCACCACCTGCTGCGCCCGCTCCGGTCAAGGAGTCGGCGGCGATTTCCGGCCTGGCCAGCCTTGGCAACCCGCCGCCGGAATACCCGTCGCTGGCGCTGCGGCGCAATTGGGAAGGCACCGTGGTGCTGCGCATTCAGGTGCTGGCCAGCGGCCGTGCCGGCAGCGTGACGGTGACCAAGTCCAGCGGCAAGCCGCAACTGGATGAGGCGGCCGTCGCGGCGGTGAAGAACTGGAAGTTCATTCCGGCCAAGCGCGGTGACACGCCGATCGACGGCTTCGCCACCCAGACCATCGATTTCAAATTGCCGCAATGACGGCGCAACCGACTCATTACTGATTAACGCAAGCGAGGTGTAGCCATGAACGATTCACTGTCTTCGATGATTGTCCCCGGTGTGCTCTGGGGCCTGGTGCTGTTTTCCGTGGTCAGTTGGGCGATCCTGCTGGTCAAGTCGGCCCAGTACCTGCGCCAGAAAGCGCAGAACAAGCAGTTCGCCAAAGCCTTCTGGAGCGCGCCGGACCTGCTCACCGCCGCCGAACACGCCAGCCAGTATCCAGGCTCGCTGGCGCGCATCGCCAGCAGCGGTTTCGAAGCCCTGCTGGTGGAAGAGTCGCCACGCACCACGCAACAACTGGCGCACACCATCAACCGCTCCGACCGCCTGGAACGCAACCTGCGCCAGCAGATCCAGAAAGAACGTCGCTCGCTGGAAAACGGCCAGGCGATCCTCGCCAGTATCGGCAGCACCGCGCCGTTCATTGGCCTGTTCGGCACCGTGTGGGGAATCATGGAAGCCCTGCAAAGCATCGGCGAAACCGGCTCGGCCAGCCTTGAAGCGGTCGCCGGGCCTATCGGCCACGCGCTGATCGCCACCGGCGTGGGCATCGCCGTCGCCGTGCCGGCAGTGCTGATCTACAACTTTTTCCTGCGTCGGCTGAAACTCGCCTCGGCGGACATGGACGACTTCGCCCACGACTTCGACGCCCTCGCCTCGCGCAGTGCGTTTTCCATCAGCCGCCAGGCCATTGCCAGCAAAAGCACCAACGCCGTGCGGGAGGCCAGCTGATGTCCTTCTCTACCCAAGACAGCGATGAAGTGCTCAGCGAAATGAACGTCACGCCGCTGGTCGACGTCATGCTCGTGCTGCTGGTGGTGTTCATTGTCACCGCGCCGCTGATGACCAACGCGATCAAGGTCAACCTGCCGAAAACCGATGCCGTCGCCCCTGCCGAAAAGAAAGACCCGGTGGTGGTCAGCGTCGATCAGGACGGCAAGTTCTATCTGGCCAAGACCGAGCTGGCCCCGGAATCCCTCGAGGCCAGCCTCAGGGAGGTCAAGGCCAAAGACGCCGACGTGCGCGTGCAGTTGCAGGCCGATGCCGCCGTCAATTACGGCCAGGTGGCCAAGGCCATGGCATCGATCGAACGCTCCGGCATCAGCAAGATTTCGGTGATGACCACCCACTGAGTGCGGTGCCGGGCGGCTGTTGAAAGCATCCGCCCGGCACCGCTGAAAAAAGAAATCCCGTCGCACCCGGCCGACCGAAAAAACGCTACGCGTCTTCGGAGGGGATCGGCTTGCTTGAAGAAAGTGGTTTTCCGCGCGCGGTATCACCGGAAGCGGAGCAATGAGCGGCTCACAAGGCCAATTCGATAACGTCTGAAAATCGGAAACAACCATGCTGATGAACACTCCACGCTTCACGCTCAAACCTTTGGTGGCAACGATGTCTCGCCACCGTTTCGTTCCGCTGTATCTGGTGGCCATGGGGATGGGCGCCGGGACCGTGCAAGCGGCCGAGGACGACAGCAGCGCCACGCCGGCAGCCGCTGTCGTGGCGGCGCCGACCCCGCAACTGCAACGGGTCGAAGTGACCGGTTCGGCGATTCGCCGGGTCGATGCGGAAACGGCGGTGCCGATCACCATCCTCAAGGCTGACGAGCTGCGCAAACAGGGCGTGACCACCACTGCCGAACTGGTCCAGCGCATCACTGGCAGTCAGTCGATCAACAACAGCGCCGGCTCCGTCGGCGCGGCCACTGGCGGTGCGTCGTTTGCCGACATGCGCGGCATCGGCGCGAACAAGACGCTGGTGCTGCTCAACGGTCGACGCCTGGCCAACAATGCCCTGTCGGGGACCAACTCGGCCGGCGGCGCGGTGGACCTGAACATGATCCCGTTCGCCGCCATCGAGCGCGTGGAAGTGCTGCGCGACGGCGCCTCGGCCCTGTACGGCACCGACGCCATCGGCGGTGTGATCAACTTCATCACCAAGAAATCCCTTACCGACGGCGCGTTGACCCTCGGTGGCGAAACGCCGACCCACAGCGGTGGCGGCGCGACCAAGGACATGAGCGCCAGTTGGGGCTACGGCGATCTGGAAGAAGACCGCTTCAACGTCCTCGGCGTGTTCAACTACAACAAGCAGCAGAACCTCGACGCCAACGACCGCTCCTTCGCCACCGACTACGCGCCCGGTCGCGGTCTCGATCAGACCTCCGGCACCGCGTTCCCCGGCAACTACAGCCAGAACGGCAACGCCACCAACCCGTTGGCCAACAGCAACTGCAACGGCCCCAACCTGATCGCCCGCGACGGCTTGTGCCGCTTCAGCACCCGTGAATACATCGATCTGGTGCCACAGACCGAGAAGACCTCGTTCTTCGGCAAGACTACCGCCAAGCTCGGCGATGATCACAACGCCAACCTTGAATATTTCTGGTCGCGCAACAACAACGCCGTCGCCGTCGGCCCGGCGCCACTGACTGGTCTGAGCCTGGATTCATCGTCGCCCTACTACCCCGGCAACGGCATCACCCCGGCGCCGACCGATTTCGCCCTCGACCCGACGCAGCCGGTCGACGTCAACTGGCGCGAGACTGCCGCCGGCCCGCGTGAATCGAAAGACCAGAACACCAGCCAACGCTTTCTGCTGAGCTTCGACGGCCTGGTCGGGGGTTGGGATTACAACGTCGGCGCCTCGTACAACCAGAACAAAATCGTCTCCAGCGTCACCAGTGGCTATGTCAGCGATCAGGCGATGATTGACGGCCTGGCCAGCGGTTTGCTCAACCCGTTCGGCCCGCAGACCGCTGCCGGCCAGCAGTACATCGACGCCGCCGCGTACCACGGCGCCTACTCCACAGCCGTGGGCCGCGTCGCCGGTTTCGATGGCCGCGTGAGCCGTGAAATCGGCGACTGGTTCGGCGCAGGTCCGTCCGGTCTGGCGCTGGGCGGCGAGTACCGCAAGGAGAAATTCCATCAGGACTTCGAGTCGTTCGCCGGCGACATCCAGAGCCTCGGCATCGACCCGGCCGGTAGCGTCGAGGGCGACCGCAGCGTCAAGGCCGCCTATGCCGAACTCAACGTGCCGGTGCTCGACAGCCTTGAATTGTCCGCCGCTGTGCGCCACGACAAATACAGCGACTTCGGCAGCACCACCAACCCGAAATACTCGTTCCGTTATCAGCCGTTGAAAGAGCTGGTGGTGCGTGGCGCCTACAGCGAAGGTTTCCGCGCGCCGTCGCTGTATGAACTGTATTCGCCGCGCAGCATCACCTTCACCCAGGGTTTCTACAACGATCCCGTGCTGTGTACTGGCGGCGTGGTGCAACCAGGCGGTAACGGCGGGCGTGATTGCGGTCAGCAATTCCTCAACCAGATTGGCGGCAACGAGGATCTGGCCCCGGAGAAGGCGCGCAACGTGACGTTGGGCTTCGTCTACCAGCCGATCAGCAACCTCTCGGTGGGTCTGGATTTCTGGTGGATTCACATCTCCAACCAGATCCAGCCGTTCCCGGAATCCACCGTGTTCGATCAGGCCGGATCCTACCCGGACCGCTTCGTGCGCAACGCCGACGGCACGCTCAACTACATCGTCACCGGCAACGCCAACCTCGGCATCGTCGAAACCAACGGTGTCGATGTGTCGCTCGACTATCGCTTCCCGAACACGCCGTACGGTCAGTTTGGTCTCGGCCTGCAAGGCACCTATGTCGACGAGTACGACTTCCAGAGCACTATCAAAGGCCCGTTCACCGACAAGGTCGGCGACTTTCAGGGTGACGGCGTGATCGCGCGCTGGAAGCACAACCTCACCGGTAGCTGGAGCCTGGGGGCGGCGCGGGCAGCGCTGACCAACCGCTTCACCACCGGTTACAACGACTATGACCGCGACACCCATTCGCGCGTGGCCTCGTATTCGGTGTGGGATCTGTCGGCCGGTTACACCTTCAACAAGGTGCTCGACGTCGATGCCGGGATGAAGAACGTGTTCGACCGCAACCCGCCGTTCTCCAACCAGGCCTACAACTTCCAGAGCGGCTATGACCCGCGCTACACCGACCCGCTGGGCCGGACATTGTTTGCGCGCATGACTTACCACTTCTAACCCCAAATAAAACGCATCCCTCTGTGGGAGCGAGCCTTTGTGGTGAGGGGATTTATCCCCGATGGGGTGCGAAGCGCCCCCAAGACCTGCCAACG
>NZ_WBRZ01000283.1:0-6737 GCF_008923895.1 Pseudomonas sp. GXM4 | reverse complement strand
GTGCACACATAAATGGCACCGATGGTGACATTCCTGTGTACACATTCTGAGTGACCAATGAGTAACCCTGTGGGAGCGAGCTTGCTCGCGAAGGCGTCATGCCTGACACGAGTTTATCGACTGCTAAATCGCATTCGCGAGCAAGCTCGCTCCCACAGATATTCCATCAACCGGGAATTATGCTTTGGATTTGCTGATGATATTCCCGGCATGCAGTCCGCATTCTTTCTGCGTGGCTTCTTCCCACCACCAGCGGCCTTCGCGCTCGTGCTGGTTCGGCAGCACCGGGCGGGTGCAGGGTTCGCAGCCGATGCTGATGAAACCGCGCTCGTGCAAGCTATTATAGGGCAGTTCGAGCATGCGGATGTAACCCCAGATCTCCTCGCTGGTCATCTGCGCCAGCGGGTTGAACTTGTACAGGGTGCGTTCCGGTGTCGAGAAAGCTGTGTCGATTTCCAGCACCGCCACAGCGCTGCGGGTGCCCGGGCTCTGATCGCGGCGCTGGCCGGTGGCCCAGGCTTTAACGTCGGACAGCTTGCGCCGCAGCGGCTCGATCTTGCGGATGCCGCAGCATTCGCCGTGGCCATCTTTGTAGAAGCTGAACAGGCCTTTTTCCTTCACGAACGGTTCGAGTTTCGTGTAGTCCGGCGAGACGATTTCAATATCGATCTGGTAATGCTCGCGCACTTGCTCGATGAAGCGGTAGGTCTCCGGATGCAGGCGGCCGGTGTCGAGGCTGAACACTTTGACGTTCTTGTTCAGCTTCCACGCCATGTCCACCAGCACCACGTCCTCGGCGCCGCTGAAAGATATCCACAAGTCATCGCCGAACTCGGCGAAGGCGAGCTTGAGGATGTCCTGGGCGGATTTGTTGGCATAGGTCGTGGCGAGTTCCACGACGTCGAACGATGGGCTCATCAGGGCGGCTTCCTACAGGTCAATGGCGCTCGGGCGCTCTATAGGGGGCCGATGGTAACAAAAAGCTGCCGCGCCTGGGGCGTCCTCTGCGTTGCGCGCCTCGGGTGCAAACGCTAGAGTTCGGCCTCGCTTGACTCAAATAATCACTACAAACGGGAGTGTCTTGTGGAAATTGCTTGCCTGGATCTTGAAGGGGTACTGGTACCGGAAATCTGGATCGCCTTCGCCGAAAAAACCGGAATCGACTCCCTCAAGGCCACCACCCGGGACATTCCCGATTACGACGTATTGATGAAGCAGCGTTTGCGCATCCTCGATGAGCACGGCCTCAAGCTCTCGGACATTCAGGAAGTGATCGCCACACTGAAACCGCTGGACGGCGCGGTGGAGTTCGTCAACTGGCTGCGCGAGCGTTTCCAAGTGGTGATTCTCTCGGACACTTTTTATGAATTCTCGCAGCCGCTGATGCGCCAGCTGGGCTTCCCGACCTTGCTCTGCCACCGCTTGATCACTGACGAAAGCGGTCGGGTGACGGGCTATCAACTGCGCCAGAAAGATCCCAAGCGTCAGTCGGTGCTGGCGTTCAAGAGTCTGTACTACCGGGTGATCGCGGCGGGTGATTCGTACAACGACACGACCATGCTCGGCGAGGCGGATGCGGGGATTCTGTTTCACGCGCCGGACAACGTGATTCGCGAGTTTCCGCAGTTCCCGGCGGTGCATACGTTTGAAGAGCTGAAGCAGGAGTTCCTTAAAGCCTCAAACCGCGATCTCAGCCTGTAAGCCTGGCTACCTGATGATCGTTCCCACGCTCCGCGTGGGAATGCCTCAACGGACGCTCCGCGTTCGGCTTTGGATGGGACGCGGAGCGTCCCGGGCTGCATTCCCACGCAGGAGCGTGGGAACGATCGGTGTGGGAGGCTGCTCGCGATGCTTCAGAGGTTCTGCAGGGTATCGAGCAGGATTCGCACTTTGGTCATCGACTCCTGATACTCCGCCTGCCAGTCCGAATCGGCGACGATCCCGCCGCCGCCCCAGCAGCACACCTGGCCATCCTTGACCAGCAGACTGCGGATGGCGATAGAGCTGTCCATCTCGCCGCGCACGTCCAGATACAGCAACGAGCCGCAATACAGACCGCGCCGGGTTGGCTCCAGCTCGTCGATGATCTGCATCGCCCGAATCTTTGGTGCGCCGGTGATCGAGCCGCCGGGGAAGCTGCCAGCGATCAGGTCCAGCGCATCACGATCCGCCGCCAGTTCACCGGTCACGCTGCTGACCAGGTGATGCACGTTCGGATAGCTTTCCAGGCTGAACAACTCCGGCACCCGCACCGAGCCGATGCGGCAGGTGCGCCCGAGGTCGTTGCGCAGCAGGTCGACGATCATCAGGTTTTCCGCGCGATCCTTGGGGCTGGCCAGCAGTTCGGCGGCGTTGGCCGCGTCCTCGGCTGGGGTCAGGCCGCGAGGGCGGGTGCCCTTGATCGGACGGGTTTCAACCTGACGCTGGCTGACTCTGACGAAACGTTCCGGTGACAGGCTCAGGACTGCGCCGCCATCGGGCAAGCTCTGGAACCCGGAGAACGGCGTCGGGCAGGCCTGACGCAAAGCGCAGTAAGCCAGCCACGGATCGCCTTGGCATTGCGCACGAAAGCGTTGCGCGAAGTTGACCTGATAGCAGTCGCCGGCCTGGATGTAGTCCTGAATGCGTTCGAAGGCCTGACGGTAATCGTCAGCCGAGAGATCAGCGGCCATGGGGGCGTTCAGTTTGAAGGGCGCCAGCGCGTCAACTTGAGGCTGAGTGAACAGCGCGACCAATCGCTGCCGTTCACTGTCGACAAGCGATGGATGAAAGACCAATTGGCTGGTTTGCCCGTGGTGATCGCTGATCAGCGCCCAGTCGTACAGGCCAAAACGCGCATCGGGCAGTTGCAGGTCATCCAGCGCCTGACTCGGCAGGTTTTCCAGATGCCTGCCGAAGTCGTAGCTCAGATAACCGATCAGTCCGCCGGCGAACGGCAATTCGTACCCGGCGGGCAACTGCGCTTCGCCCAAGCGGCTGAGGTGGTCACGCAGGCGCTGGAGGAAATGCGCGCCGCTCTCGTCCGGCAACACCGCCAGTTGTTCCAGCGGCCAGGCGCTGAGCAAGTCATAACGGCCGCGTTCAGCGCTCGGCCGGCCGCTGTCGAGCAGCACGGCGCCGGGTGCGTTGCGAATGGCCGCGAAATAGTCGGCGGGGTTGGCGCGGTAGGGCAGTGGGTGTACGGAGCAGGTCAGCATGGGCGGGGCAGATCGGCCGTTGAGGCGGGGTGGGGATTGTAGTCCTCTGCGCTGCCAGATCAAAGTCAAAAGCCTCCCCCTCACCCCAGCCCTCTCCCCCAAGGGGGCGAGGGGGAAAGGGAGCCGATCTTCATGCTTTTCAAGGCCGGAGTTCGACCGGGTATTTCAGGTCGGCGCAGCTCTCGCATCCACCACGGTCAGTCCCCTCTCCCTCCGGGAGAGGGCTAGGGTGAGGGGCTTTTCAGCTTTTAGCCCTCGACCGCAGGAATATGCCCAAACATCTCCTGGGTAAACGCCACCCGCTCTTCTACCGATTCCTTAACGCCCCGCGCCTTCAGCTCTTCCAGCCGCGCTTCAACCGCATGGGTACGCAAGGTCAGGCCGCAATCGTTGGCGATCTGAATGTTCAGCCCCGGCCGCGCATTCAGTTCGAGAATCAGCGGGCCTTTTTCCTGATCGAGCACCATGTCCACGCCGATATAACCCAGCCCGCACAGCTCATAGCAGCCGGCGGCGAGTTTCATGAAACCGTCCCAGTAGGGCAGTTGCACGCCGTCCACCGCGTTGGTGGTGTCGGGGTGTTTGGTGATGATGTTGTTCAGCCAGGTGCCGCGCAGCGTAAGGCCGGTGGCGAGATCGACGCCGACGCCAATGGCGCCCTGGTGCAGGTTGGCCTTGCCGCCGGACTGACGGGTCGGCAGACGCAACATCGCCATCACCGGGTAACCCATCAGCACGATGATGCGGATGTCCGGCACGCCTTCGTAGCTGATGCTTTTGAAGATCTGGTCCGGGGTCACGCGGTATTCGATCAGTGCGCGGTCGCGGTGGCCGCCCAGCGAGTACAGGCCGGTGAGGATGCTGGAGATGTGATGCTCCAGCTCTTCGTGGGCGAGGATCTTGCCCGACACCGTGCGATAACGGCCTTCGAAGCGGTCGGCGATGACGATGATGCCGTCGCCACCCGCGCCCTGCGCCGGTTTGATCACGAAGTCGCTGCGCCCGCCGATGATCTCGTCGAGCTTGTCGATTTCCTTCTCGGTGGAGATCACCCCGTACAGCTCCGGCACGTGGATACCGGCGGCGATGGCGCGTTCCTTGGTGAGGATCTTGTCATCGACGATCGGGTACAGGCTGCGCTTGTTGTACTTGAGCACGTAGTCCGCGTTGCGGCGGTTGATGCCCATGATGCCGCGCGCCTCGAGGGCCTTCCAGGTCTTCCAGAAACCGAACATCAGGCGTCAGCCTTCTTCAGGAAGGCCTTGAAACGTACCAGTTCGGTCAGGCGGTAGCCGCGATAGCGACCCATCGCCAGCATGAATCCGACCAGAATCAGCAGGATCGCCGGGAAGGTAAACACGAAGTACACCAACTCCGGCACGGTCATGATCAGGTGCGCCAGGGAGGCGGCGAACAGCGTGCCGATCGCGACTTTCAGCGCATGGTTGGCGCCGCGTTCTTCCCAGGTGATCGACAGTCGTTCGATGGTCATGGTCAGAATCACCATCGGGAACAGCGCCACCGACAAGCCACGCTCAAGCCCCAGCTTGTGGCTGAACAGACTGATCGCCGCAATCAACACCACCACGAACGTCAGCACCACCGACAGGCGCGGCAGCATTTGCAGCTTCAGATGTTCGAGATACGAGCGCAGCGACAGGCCCAGCGCGGTGATCACCGTGAACAGCAGAATGCCGAAGCCCAGCTGCGTTTCGCGGAAGGCGAGGGCGATCAGCACCGGGGTGAATGTGCCCAGGGTCTGCAGGCCGATCAGGTTGCGCAGGATCAGGATCACCAGCACGCCGATCGGGATCATCACCATGATCATGAAGGTCTGCTGGGTCTGCAGCGGCAAGCCGTACAGCGAATAATCGAGGAAGTTGGCGTCAGTGTTTTCGTCGGTCAGCTTGGCCAGACGAATCGCGTTCATCTCGCTGTTGTTCAGGCTGAAAGTCACGTTGGCTTTCTTGCCGCCGTCGACGGTGATCAGGTTTTCGTCGCCGGTCCACCACAGCAGGCGATCGGTCGGCAGGCCTTGTTCACCGGTTTCCGGGTTGAAGTACAGCCAGTCGTTGCCGTTGAAGCTGCGCAGCCACAGCTCGGGAGTCTGAGGCTGATCGGCGACGAGGCGGATGGTGTGGACTTTTTCTACCGGAACGTGGGCAATCGACAGCAGCAGTTCGACGATCTTGGCTTTGTGCGAAGTCGACGGATCGCCAGCCAGCAGCAATTTGACGTTGTCGTCGTTGACATTGTTAACGCGCTTGATCGCCTCGCCAATAAAGGTTTCGACGTCGGCCGAGTGTTGGCGGATCGGCGCGAGCAGGGCTTCGGCGGCGATTTTTTCCGGGCCTTCGATGACCATGCTGTCACGGAATGTCGGGCCTTTGACCTTGGATTTTTCCGCGGTGTAGCGCTTGGTCAGCACCAGACGGTAATACAGCGTCTGGTTGCCCTTGGCGCGACGGGCCGACCAGGTCACCTTGCGGTTGCCGTCGATGCGGTTGACCGCGACGCCGTAGTTATTGGAGATGAAGCTTTCGTTGAGGCTCACGTAATCGCGGCTCAACGGCGGCACGAACATCTGGATCTTCACCGGATCCTTGGTGCTGGCGACGAACTCGACCTTGGCGTCGATGTTCCACAGGTCGTCGGTGGCGTCTTCGGTCACCGGGATGCCGAGCACGAAAATCTGATAGGCCGTAACCGAAACGCCCAGCAGCACCAGCACGGCGATCAGGATTTTCAGGTGGAAGGTTAGAGAACGCATGGAAATTACTCGGCGGTGTGAGCGGCGATGGTGCAGGCAGGTTTGCCGGCAGCGTATTTAAGACTGGGGTCGACCAGCGCGTCGAAGCGTTTCAGCGCCTCGGAGCCGATCAAAAGCGGGTATTGGAACGCACTTCGGTCGGTGAGGTTCACTTCGATGCTGCGCATTGCCGAACCCATGCAGATATCCAGCTCGATCACCGGACGGGCGGTGTACTGCTTGCCTTCTTCCGGATCGTAGTCGCCGGCGCGGCGCTTGATCTTGCTGACGCGAGCCAGCGGCCGTTCGATGGGGTGTGAATGCGCGGTGTCGATGGCCAGGTAGAAACGTACCCAGGATTCACCGTTGCGTTTGAAGCGTTTGATGTCGCGGGCACTCAGCGAGGCGGTTTTCGCCCCGGTATCGAGTTTGGCCGCAACTTCGAGATTGATGCCGTCAAGCGAAGCGTATTCGTTGAGGCCGTACACGGTTTTTTCCCCCGCGGCGGCGAGGCCGGGCAGGCAAAACAGAGCAAAAAAGGTGGGGAAAGGCTTGAGTCTCATAAATCCTGGTGCGCAGCGTTCCGTTATCGGTTCAGGTGCCCGCGCAACCGTGCGCAAGCCCCCGCGTGTGCCTGGCAGCTTTTTATGGCAAGCCGTACTAAAGACCCGCAAATGCGGGCGGCATTCTAGCACGGTGGTTTTATGGCGCCAGCGCTTGCGCCGACCCATGAGCTGCAAAGGGTGCCACCCTTGTGGGAGCGAGCCTGCTCGCGAATGCGCTGTGTCATT
>NZ_WBRZ01000282.1:0-6748 GCF_008923895.1 Pseudomonas sp. GXM4 | reverse complement strand
GGAGCGAAGGAACCCGAGCCTGCGAGGGCCGAACGTAGGAGCAAGCCTTTTGGGTTACCTTTTTGCGGGGCCGGCACTCCGGCGTTTGAAAAAGGTGACCCGCCGTAAGGGCGGAACCGTAATCAGCAACACCCGAAGAAACGGATATTCACCCAAAACCCCAAGAACCTGGCCGGCCCAGAGGCCGCCAAGACAACCCGAGCAAGAAAATGTTAGCGTGCTTGCAATCAAGCCCCGACGAGCCCAAGCCCAATGAAAAAAACAGTCCTGGCCTTCAGCCGCATCACCCCGCCCATGATCGAACGCCTGCAAGAAGAATTCGACGTCATCGTCCCCAACCCCAAGACCGGTGACATCAACGCCCAGTTCAACGAAGCCCTGCCCCACGCCCACGGCCTCATCGGCGTCGGCCGCAAACTCGGCCGCGCACAACTGGAAAGCGCAACCAGACTCGAAGTGGTCTCGAGCGTCTCGGTCGGCTACGACAACTACGAACTCGACTACTTCAACGAACGCGGGATCATGCTCACCAACACTCCCGACGTGCTCACCGAAAGCACCGCCGACCTCGCCTTCGCCCTGATCATGAGCAGCGCCCGCCGCGTCGCCGAACTCGACGCCTGGACCAAGGCCGGCCAATGGCAGGCCAGCGTCGGCGCCCCGCTGTTCGGCACTGATGTGCACGGCAAGACCCTCGGCATCGTCGGCATGGGCAACATTGGCGCCGCCGTCGCCCGCCGTGGTCGCTTCGGCTTCAACATGCCGATCATCTACAGCGGCAACAGCCGCAAGACCGAACTGGAACAAGAACTCGGCGCACAGTTCCGCAGCCTCGATGAGCTGCTGGCCGAAGCCGATTTCGTTTGCCTGGTGGTGCCACTGAGCGACAAGACCCGCCACCTGATGAGCCATCGGGAGCTGGCGCTGATGAAGCCGAGCGCGATCCTGGTCAACATCTCGCGCGGCCCGGTGGTCGACGAACCGGCACTGATCGAAGCCCTGCAAAACAACCGCATCCGTGGCGCCGGGCTGGACGTCTATGAAAAAGAACCGCTGGCCGAATCGCCGCTGTTCCAATTGAAGAACGCCGTGACCCTGCCGCACATCGGCTCGGCCACCACCGAGACCCGCGAAGCCATGGCCAATCGCGCCCTGGCCAACCTGCGCAGCGCCCTCCTCGGCGAACGGCCGCAGGATCTGGTCAACCCGCAAGTCTGGCGCGGCTGAAAAAAAAGGCCAGCGCAACATTGCGCTGGCCCTCACCTTACATAACTTGCAACCGAACAAGAACGCCAGACCCAGTAACCGCCATATAAGCTCTCGCAAATTATCAACTCATTGATTATTTGCGATGGAGAGCTGATCCCGTGAACACCCTGACCACCGACAAACTCATTCGTTACAGCAAAGTCATCTTGATGGCTTATATAAGTTTCTTTGGCTTGCTGGTGATGATTCATAACTTCACCGACTACGAGTCCAACTACACTTACGTTGCACATATCCTGAGCATGGACACCACCAACGCCAGTGAAAACATCATGTACCGGGCGATCGATTCGCCGATGATCCATCACCGGATCTACTGGTTCATCATCACTATGGAAGTCACCTATACCGTGCTTTGCCTGATCGGTACTTACCAGTTGTATCGCTACATCGATGCATCGCCAGCGGCATTCCATGAAGCCAAGAAGTTTTCGATCATGGGCATATTGGTCGCCATTTTCATCTACTACGTATGCCTGCAAACGGTCGGCGTCGAGTGGTTCGACATGGACACTTCGCAATCCTGGAATGCCAAGGACTGGGCGCGACATATTGTCGACTTCATCTTCCCGGTGATGATCTACATCACTTTGAAAGTTGAGCGCTGAAACCCAGCGCTCGCTTTATCAAGCCAACTTCCCTTGACCCGCAGACAACAGCACTTTCGGTTTACGAAACACCAGCACGTTGCCCAGCATCACCAACACCAGCCCGACCAGCGCCGGTGCGGTCCATTGATAACCTTCGGCAAACGCCGACACGTTCAACGCCACCACCGGGAACAGCACCGTGCAATAAGCCGCTCGCTCCGGGCCCATGCGCCCGACCAGCGTCAGGTACGCAGTGAAGCCGATCACCGAGCCGGGAATCACTAGATACAACAGCGC
Source organism: Pseudomonas sp. GXM4 (assembly GCF_008923895.1). Lineage (NCBI taxonomy): Bacteria > Pseudomonadati > Pseudomonadota > Gammaproteobacteria > Pseudomonadales > Pseudomonadaceae > Pseudomonas > Pseudomonas sp. GXM4. Next base: position 4,592 of record NZ_WBRZ01000282.1, on the reverse strand, counting down.
ACCGACATATCGCGGCGACCAGTCCATGGTGAAGGGGATGCCTTTGAACAGACACCACACCGTCAGCATCGCCGCGCCGTAAGCCATGCCCCAGGCGTTGGTGGTCAGCGGTCGCAATCCCGCTTTCTGTTGCAGACTCGAGAGCATATTGCCGGCGGAAAAACACAAGGTGCCGCATAACGCCAATCCAAGGCCGAGCAGGGTTTGCGGACTGGCCTGATGCCCGGCCAGTTCTGGCCAGAACAACAGCCCCAGACCTGACAGCCCCAGCGCACCGCCCATCAGCACATTGCGCGCAATGCGCTGGCCGAAAAACACCCGCGCATTCAGCGCGTTCCACAACGTTGCCGTAGAAAACACCACCGCCACCAGACCGCTGGGTATCCACTGGCTGGCCGTCAGAAAGCACATGAAGTTCACACAGAACAGACAGAGCCCTTGCGCCACACAGATCAAGTGGCCCCGGCGGTTCATCGGTTGCAGGCGTCGACTGAGCAGCAACAACGCAAACAGCACCAACGCGGCGAGGCCGAAGCGATAGACAATCGACACCGGGATTTCGACCACGCCCAATTGCCATTTCAAGGCAATCCAGGTGGTGCCCCAGATCAGCACGGTCAGCAGGTACAACGACAGGTTCATGGCAAACACTCCTTAAACAGGCCTTGAGTGTCTGCCTCGGGCAGCCTTCGACGCTTGCACAATCTTGCGCTTTTGTCTGGCGGCAGGCTGGCAGGGCGGCGTCTACGGAGTAGGATGCAAGGCGTTGGAGAGAACCGAACATGGCCGCGATCGATACCCTGCAAGTCTTTCAAGCCCTCAACCGCTCGCCGAATGCACGCCTTGTGCACAGCGCCGAGCTCGGTGACGGCATGTCTGCGGCCTTGTGGACCAACCACCACGATGCCCAGGAATACGAAGCGCCAAGTCATCACACGCTGTCGTGCTACGTCGCCGGCGGCACCGGCACATTCCGTCGTGGCCAGCCGGGCCGCAAAGGCGGGCCGGACAAGCTGTGCATCCTGCCGGCCGATCATGAATCGGGCTGGGTGATCAATGGTGATATCCGTCTGGCGCACCTGTATTTCAGCGCCGAACAATTCGCCCTCGGTTGCGTGACTTTGCTCGATCGCGAACCGCGCGAGATGCAATTACGCGAGCAGACCTTTCTCGAAGATCCGCAGCAGGCGCAGCGCTTTCGGCAATTACTGAACCTGAACTGGCAAGAGCCGGCCGAGCGCTTGCTGACCAGCAGCCTCGCTCATGAATTGATCAGCCACACGCTGCTCAGCCAAGTCGGTGCGCGACAGGGCCTGCGCCTCAAGGGCGGGCTGGCGCCGCACCAGCGCCGACAACTGGTGGAGTTCATCGACAACCAGTTGGCTGAGCCGATCAGCCTCGGGCAACTGGCCGGGCTGTGTGCGCTGTCGGAATATCACTTTGCGCGGATGTTTCGCCTGAGCTTCGGCCTGCCGCCACATCAATATGTGCTGGCGCGGCGCTTGAGCCGGGCGCGGGAATTGCTGCGCGGCACGGCGCTGCCGCTGGGCGAGATCGCGCTGGCGTGCGGGTTTGCCAGTGCCAGCCATTTTACTAATCGGTTCAGGCAGGTTTTGGGCGGGACGCCGGGCGAGTATCGGCAGGCGTTTTTGCGGTAACCCCATTCCCCTCACCCCAGCCCTCTCCCAGAGGGAGAGGGGGCCGACCGAGGTGTCTCGCACTGTACGTCGACCTGAAACACCGAATCGATTATAGATTCAAAGCAACACGTTCAAGTCGGTGTACCTCTGGAATATCCCACGGTCAGTCCCCTCTCCCTCCGGGAGAGGGAGAGGGGGCCGACCGAGGTGTCTTGCGGTGTACATCGACCTGAAAAATCGCATCGATTATGGATTCCAAGCATTACTTTCAGGTCGGTGTATCTCTCGAATATCCCACGGTCAGTCCCCTCTCCCTCCGGGAGAGGGCTAGGGTGAGGGGCTTTTGATCTTGCCTCAAAACTCCAGAGTGCTGGAAAGCGAAACCTGCCGCGAATCCCCCATCGACACAAAGAAGCGGCTCGCCGACGAGGTGTAATAGGTGCGATCAAACAGGTTCTTCACGTTCAACTGAAACTTGACCTTCTGCCCGTCAACCGTCGTGTCGTAAGTGGCAAACGCATCCGCCACGGTGTAGCTCGGCAGATCGAAATCATTCACCGCGTTGCCGGCACGCTCACCGACGTACCGCGCGCCCGCCCCGACACGCAACTGATCGCCGCCAAACACATTGCCGAAGTCATACACCGCCGACAGCGAGCCGGAATTCTTCGCTACGTTTTGCAGGCGCTTGCCTTTGTATTCCGGGTCTTCGGTGACTTCGGCATCGGTGTAGGCATAGCTGCCGATCAGGTTCCAGTGCTCGCTGAGCTGCCCGCTCAGGTCAACTTCCAACCCGCGTGAACGCACCTCGCCTGCCGCACTGTAAATCGTTGTCGGGCCTTCGGAATTGGCCACCAGTACGTTGCGTTTCTTGATGTCGAACAACGCGATATTGCCGGTGATGCTGCCGGGCATATCCAGCCGCGCACCCAGCTCCCACGACTTGGCTTCCTCCGGCGCGATGCTGCCGTCGAGCACGGTACTGCTGCCGCTCAGCGGGGCGATGGTCGAGTTGGGTTTGAACGATTCGGTGTAGCTGCCGTAGAACGACAGCGCGTCGGTGTAGCGATACACCAGCCCTGCGCGCGGCACCCACTTCTGGCCATTGCTGTCGGTATTGGCCTTGAACGGCACGCCTTTGCCGGCGTACTGGTCGTACTCCTGAAAACGGCCGCCGGCGACCAGAATCCACTGCTCGTTGAGGTGAATCGAATCCTGCAGGAACAGCGAATCGCTGCGCAGCTTATCCGTCTGCGCGCTGTCGGGCGCACTCACCGTAGTGCCCATCACTTCGCGGCCATAGACCGGGTTGAGATAGCTGAACGTGGTCAGGCTTTTCTGCCGGATCAGATCCTCGCGGTAGATCTTGCGGTATTCATCATCAACGCCGAACACCAGATCATGCTGCATGCCCAGCACATTCACTTTGCCTTCGAGGCTGGCGGTGGTGAAACGATCGGTGCTGATCGCATTCTGCGTGCCGTCCATGCTCCGCGTCAGTGTGCCTTTGTTGGTGTCGATCGCCGTCACGCGCACCTGGCTGGCGTCGTAGGTTTCACGGTTCCAGCTGTAGCCGAAGTGAGCTTTCCAGTCGTCGTTGAGTTCGTGGTCGGCTTCGAAATGGTAGAGGTCCGAGCGCCCTTCCATGTCGTTGAACGGCTCATCGAGACGCTGCTTGCGCGAGATATCCAGCGGATGATTGGTGCGCGGATCGATCAAGGTGCCACGGTCGAACGGGGTGAGAAATTCGCGGTGCTCGTAGGCGAACAACAGCTTGGTGCGCTCGCCGTACCAGGCCAGCGACGGTGCGATCAGCGTCTCGCGATGGGTGCCGAAGTTGCGCCAGTAATCTTCGTCTTCATGATCGACGACCATGCGATAGGCGAAGCCGGAATCGCCCAGCGCCCCGGTGCTGTCGAAGGCGCCGCCGCTGCCATTCTTGCCGTCACCGTAGGTCGAACCGCGCACGGTTACGGCGTTGTACTGGGTCAGTTCCGGCTTCTTGCTGACCAGGTTGACCACGCCACCCGGATCCTGAATCCCGTAGAGCAACGAGGCCGGGCCCTTGAGCACTTCGACGCGATCCACGGTCGCGTTCATGCCACGGCCCTGCACCAGCGGCATGCCGTCGCGCATGATCGAGCCATTGCGGTTGTCACCGAAGCCGCGAGTCATCACCGAGTCCTGGGTACTGCCCAAGGTGTTGCCCTGGGTGATCCCGCTGACATTGGCCAGCGCGGCGTCGAGATTGCGCGGCGCCTGATCGCGAATGACCTGCGCCGGGATGACATTGACCGTCTGCGGAATTTCTTGCAGCGACGCCGATGAGCGCATCACCGAACTGGTTTCCGGCGGCTGATAGCTCATCGATTCGTCGCGCGTCGAGGTGATCGTTGTTGCGCCAAGATTGAGCGCGCCTGCGGTCGGCATCGGCTCAAGCGCCAACGTGTGACTGTCGGTGCGGCGAAAGCTCAGGCCGGAGTTGCCGAGCAGGCGTTGCAGTGCCTGTTCGGCGCTCATCTGGCCGTTGACTGCCGGAGCATTGAGGCCGTACGGCGCTTCGTCGGTGTAGACCACGCTTTGTCCGGTCACACGGCTGAAGTCGCTCAGGGCCTGCGGCAACGGTTTGGCGGCGAGGGCAAAATTGAATTGCTGTTGCGCCTGATTGCTCACCGCTTCTGCCGCCAGCGCGATACTCATCGGCAACGATGCCAACGCGGAAAAACTCAACGCCGACATGCCCAACCACTGTTTGACCGAACCGGATTTTGCCCTGGACTTCATTGCTCAATGACCTGTGTAGAACCGCAACGGATGCGAATGGCTCGCAGTTTCAGTCACTACACGGATGGGGCTCGGGGTTACCTCACCTGTAATTTGAAAATATTTTGCGGGGGGATTTGTTGCCGGGGCTGACGCCTGCGCGAGCAGGCTCGCTCCCACCTTTGGAAT
>NZ_WBRZ01000281.1:0-6921 GCF_008923895.1 Pseudomonas sp. GXM4 | reverse complement strand
GATCGCGTGACCATTGAGCGGTACCTGCGCCTGGGTGATCGGCAGCGCTTCCCCACGGGCGACGCGAATCTGCCAGGCGACCAGATCCAGTCCGGTGATTGCTTCGGTTACCGGGTGCTCGACTTGCAGCCGCGTGTTCATCTCCATGAAGAAAAACTCGCCGCGCGCATCCAGCAAAAACTCCACGGTGCCGGCGCCGACATAACCGATTGCCTGCGCCGAACGCACAGCCGCTTCGCCCATCGCCCGGCGCAACTCGGGCGTCAGACCCGGCGCCGGGGCTTCTTCGACGACTTTCTGGTGCCGACGCTGGATCGAGCAGTCGCGCTCGTTGAGGTAGAGGCAGTTGCCGTGCTGATCGGCGAACACCTGAATCTCCACATGACGTGGCTTGAGCAGATACTTTTCCACCAGCATCCGCGAATCGCCAAACGACGATTGCGCTTCGCGCTGCGCCGAGGCGAGGGCTTCAGCGAGTTGGCTGACATCCTCGACGACTTTCATGCCTTTGCCGCCACCACCCGCAGTGGCCTTGAGCAGCACCGGATAACCAATGCGTTCGCAGGCTTCGCGGAAGGTGTCGAGGTCCTGCGCTTCGCCGTGATAGCCCGGCACCAGTGGCACGCCGGCCTTTTCCATCAGCGCCTTGGCGGCGGATTTGCTGCCCATCGCATCGATGGCCGCGGCGGGCGGGCCGAGGAAGATCAGCCCGGCGGCTTCGATGGCGCGGGCGAATCCAGCGTTTTCCGAGAGAAAACCGTAGCCGGGATGAATCGCCTGGGCACCGCTGGCCTTGGCGGCGGCGATCAACTTGTCGATTTGCAGATAACTCTCGGCAGCCTTGCTGCCGCCCAGATCCACGCGGATATCGGCTTCACGGCTGTGCCGCGCATCGCGGTCGGTGGCGCTGTGCACGGCGACGGTGGTCAGGCCCAAAGCCTTGGCGGTGCGCATCACGCGGCAGGCGATTTCGCCGCGGTTGGCCACCAGCAGGGTGGTAATCACAGGTGCGCTCATCAACGCGACTCCTTGGTGGATGCGGCTTGCCAGTTCGGTGGGCGTTTTTGCAGAAAGGCGCGCAAGCCTTCCTGGCCTTCAGGGCTGACGCGAATCCGCGCGATGGCATTTTCGGTGTAGCGGCGCAGGGCCGGGGTCAGCGCGCCGTTGCCGACTTCACGCAGCAAGTCCTTGCTGGCGCGCATGGCGGCGGGGCTGTTGAGCAACAGGTTGTCGATCCACTGTTCGACCTGTTGCTCCAGTTCAGCCGCAGGATAGCTTTCGGCGAGCAAGCCGATCTCCCGCGCCCGCTGCCCGCTGAAGCGCTCGGCCGTCAGCGCATAGCGCCGCGCCGCACGCTCACCGATCGCCTGCACCACGAACGGGCTGATCACGGCCGGTGCCAGGCCGATGCGCACTTCCGACAGGCAGAACTGCGCGTCATCGGCGCCGATCGCCATGTCACAGCAACTGATCAAGCCCAGCGCGCCACCAAACGCCGCGCCCTGAACCACAGCCAGAGTGGGGATTTTCAGTTTGGCGAGGTTGTACATCAGCTCGGCCAGCTCGCGGGCATCGTCGAGGTTGGTGTGGTAATCGAGTTCCGCTGATTGCTGCATCCACGCCAGGTCAGCGCCGGCACTGAAGTGCTTGCCGCGCCCGCGCAGCAGCAGGAAGCGCAGGCTCGAATCGCTGGCGACCTTGTCGAGAGCGAGGATCAGTTCGCGGATCATCTCGGCGTTGAAGGCGTTGTTTTTCTCGGCGCGATTGAGCCACAGCGTCGCGAAACCGCGTGGGTCGTTTTGCAGTTCGAGGGTATTGAAGTCGTTCATCAGATTCTCCCCATCACATCCGGAACACGCCGAAGCGGCTCGGTTCGATTGGCGCGTTCAGCGACGCGGACAAGGCCAGGGCCAGTACGTCGCGGGTCTGCGCCGGATCGATGACGCCGTCGTCCCACAGCCGCGCGCTGGAGTAGTAGGGGTGACCCTGTTCTTCGTATTGGTCGAGAATCGGCTGCTTGATCTCGGTCTCCTGCTCGGCGCTGAACGCCTGACCGCTGCGTTCGGCCTGTTCGCGCTTGACCTGCACCAGCACGCCGGCGGCCTGTTCGGCGCCCATCACGCCGATCCGCGCGTTCGGCCACATCCACAAAAAACGCGGGTCGTAAGCGCGACCGCACATGCCGTAGTTGCCGGCACCGAAACTGCCGCCAATGATCACGGTGAATTTCGGCACCTTGGCGCAGGCCACCGCGGTCACCAGTTTCGCGCCGTGTTTGGCGATGCCGCCGGCCTCGTATTTCTGGCCGACCATGAAACCGGTGATGTTCTGCAGAAACAGCAGCGGGATGCCGCGCTGGCAGGCCAGTTCGATGAAGTGCGCGCCTTTCTGCGCGGCTTCGGCGAAGAGGATGCCGTTGTTCGCCAGAATCGCGATCGGGTAGCCGTGCAAGTGCGCGAAACCGCAGACCAGCGTGGTGCCGAACAGCGCTTTGAATTCATCGAACACCGAACCGTCGACCAGCCGCGTGATCACTTCGCGCACATCGAATGGCTGCTTGGCGTCAGCCGGAACCACGCCGTACAACTCGTCGCTGGCGTACAGCGGCGCAATCGGCGTGCGCTGCTGCACCTCGCCGAGCTTGCGCCAGTTGAGGTTGGCGACGCTGCGGCGGGCGAGGGCGAGGGCGTGTTCATCGTTCTCGGCGTAATGGTCGGCCACGCCGGAGGTCCTGCAGTGCACATCGGCGCCGCCCAGATCTTCGGCGCTGACCACTTCGCCGGTCGCGGCTTTCACCAGCGGCGGGCCGGCGAGGAAAATCGTCGCCTGGTTGCGCACCATGATCGCTTCGTCCGCCATCGCCGGCACATACGCACCGCCTGCGGTGCACGAGCCCATGACCACGGCGATCTGCGGGATGCCCATGGCGCTCATGTTGGCCTGATTGAAAAAGATCCGCCCAAAGTGCTCGCGGTCCGGAAACACTTCGTCCTGACGCGGCAGGTTGGCACCACCGGAATCCACCAGATAAATGCACGGCAGGCGATTCTGCTGGGCGATGGTCTGCGCACGCAGGTGCTTCTTCACGGTGAGCGGGTAATACGAGCCACCTTTCACCGTCGCATCGTTGGCGACGATCATGCATTCAACGCCTTCGACGCGGCCGATCCCGGCGATCACCCCGGCAGCCGGCACGTCTTCGCCATACACGGCGTGAGCCGCCAGTTGGCTGATTTCGAGAAACGGCGAGCCCGGATCGAGCAAGCGATTGATGCGCTCGCGCGGCAGCAATTTGCCCCGCGAGGTGTGGCGTTGCTGAGCTTTGACACCGCCACCCTGCGCCACTTGGGCGAGCAGGGTGTGCAGCGCGTCGACCTGTTTGAGCATCGCCGCGCTGTTGGTGGCGAACTCCGCTGAACGCGGGTTGAGCTGAGTGTGCAGAATCATGGGGCTTACTCCGTAAGCAGCTTCTAGCTACAAGCGGCAAGCTGCAAGTTGGGGCGAGAGCGTGGTTCTCTTGCAGCTTGTAGCTTGCGGCTTGCAGCTGACGAGATTCATTTCGTCTCGTTGAACAGTTCGCGGCCAATCAGCATGCGGCGGATCTCGCTGGTGCCGGCGCCGATTTCGTAGAGCTTGGCGTCGCGCAGCAGGCGGCCGGCGGGGAATTCGTTGATGTAGCCGTTGCCGCCGAGAATCTGGATCGCGTCGAGGGCCATTTGCGTGGCGCGTTCGGCGGTGTAGAGGATCACCCCGGCCGCGTCCTTGCGCGTGGTTTCGCCGCGCTCGCAGGCCTGGGCCACCGCGTACAGATAAGCGCGGCTGGCGTTGAGCTGGGTATACATGTCGGCGACTTTGCCCTGGATCAGCTGGAATTCGCCGATGCTCTGGCCGAACTGCTTGCGGTCGTGGATGTACGGCACGATCAGGTCCATGCACGACTGCATGATCCCGGTCGGGCCGCCGGAGAGCACCACGCGTTCGTAATCGAGGCCGCTCATCAGCACTTTCACGCCACCGTTGAGCACGCCGAGGATGTTCTCTTCCGGCACTTCGACGTCATCGAAAAACAACTCGCAGGTGTTGGAGCCGCGCATGCCGAGCTTGTCGAACTTGTTGCTGCGGCTGAAGCCTTTCCAGTCGCGTTCGACGATGAACGCGGTGATGCCGTGCGGGCCTTTTTCCAGATCGGTCTTGGCGTAGATCACGTAGGTGTTGGCGTCGGGGCCGTTGGTGATCCAGGTTTTGCTGCCGTTGAGGACGAAGCGGTCGCCACGTTTGTCGGCGCGCAGTTTCATCGAGACCACGTCGGAACCGGCGTTGGGCTCGCTCATCGCCAGGGCGCCGATGTGCTCGCCGCTGATCAGCTTCGGCAGGTATTTGCTTTTCTGTTCGTGATTGCCGTTGCGGTTGATCTGGTTGACGCAGAGGTTGGAGTGCGCGCCATAGGACAACGCCACCGACGCCGAGCCACGGCTGATTTCTTCCATCGCCACTACGTGGGCCAGATAACCCAGACCCGCGCCGCCGTACTCTTCCGGCACGGTGATGCCGAGCAGGCCCATGTCACCGAATTTGCGCCACATGTCGGCGGGGAACAGGTTGTCGTGATCGATCTGCGCGGCACGCGGGGCGATCTGATCGGCGACGAAGGACTGCACCTGATCGCGCAGCATGTCGATGGTTTCACCGAGGGCGAAATTCAGGGATGGATAGCTCATGTGGCACCTTTTGGCTTTTTTATCGGGTGGAGCGCACGACGAATCGGCGTTCAGCTTTACGTTAACGTAAAGCTTCCAGAGATCGACTGTCAATCGCCTTTACGTAAGCGTCAACTTGGGCGAGAGTAAGGGCAGTTCAGGATCAGATATCGGTTTGTTTCTGGTGGGAGCGAGCGTGCTCGCGAAAGCGCTGTATCAGTCGCCCCCAAGGCTCAATGACGCAGCGTATTCGCGAGCAGGCTCGCTCCCACAGGGATTCAAAACCGGGAAAACCCACTAATAAAGACAATAGGGGTCGTCATGGATCAACCCAGTGCAAACCCGCAGCGCAGCTACACCCGTGGCTCTCAGGACAAAGCCCTGCTGGCGATGACCATCGGTCAGCGCTTCGATCAGACTGTCGCGCAATACCCGGACGGCGAGGCGTTGGTGGTGCGCCATCAGCAGTTGCGTTACTCCTGGCGGCAACTGGCCGACGCGGTGGATGAGCAGGCCAGGGCCTTGCTCGCACTGGGCTTGCAGACCGGCGATCGCCTCGGCATCTGGGCGCCGAATTGCGCGCAGTGGTGCATTACCCAGTTCGCCACGGCGAAGATCGGCGTGATCCTGGTCAACATCAATCCGGCCTACCGCAGCTCCGAACTCGAGTACGTGCTCAAGCAATCCGGCTGTCAGTGGCTGGTCTGCGCCGGAGCGTTCAAAACCTCGAATTACCACGCAATGCTCCAGAGTCTGGCGCCAGAATTGGCCGAGCACGCCATCGGTAAGCTGCGCAGCGAACGCCTGCCGGAGCTGCGCGGCGTGATCAGCCTCGATGCCAATCCGCCGCCGGGTTTTCTGCCGTGGTCGCAGCTCAGCGATCTGGCCGTCAGCGTCTCGCCCGATCAATTGCGCGAACGCAGCGCCAGTCTGCATTTCGATCAACCGGTGAACATCCAGTACACCTCCGGCACCACCGGTTTCCCCAAGGGCGCGACCCTCAGTCACTACAACATTCTCAACAACGGCTACATGGTCGGCGAAAGCCTCGGCCTGACGACTGCCGATCGTCTGGTGATTCCGGTGCCGCTGTATCACTGCTTCGGCATGGTCATGGGCAACCTCGGTTGCGTCACCCATGGCAGCACGATGATCTACCCCAACGACGCTTTCGATCCGGCCCTGACCCTGCAAGCGGTGGCCGAAGAAAAAGCCACGGCGCTGTACGGTGTGCCGACCATGTTTATCGCCATGCTCGATCAGCCGCAGCGGCAGACCTTCGACCTGTCGAGCCTGCGCACCGGGATCATGGCCGGCGCCACCTGTCCGATTGAGGTCATGCGCCGGGTGATCAACGAAATGCACATGAGCGAAGTGCAGATCGCCTACGGCATGACCGAAACCAGTCCGGTGTCGCTGCAGACCGGGCCTGCTGATGAGCTGGAATTGCGTGTCACCACGGTCGGGCGCACCCAGCCGCAACTGGAAAGCAAGATCATCGACACCGCCGGCAACCTCGTGCCGCGCGGCACCATTGGCGAATTGTGCACGCGCGGTTACAGCGTGATGCTCGGTTACTGGAACAACCCGCAGGCCACCGCCGAAGCCATCGATGAGGCGGGGTGGATGCACACCGGCGACCTGGCGAGCATGAACGATGAGGGTTACGTCAACATCGCCGGGCGTAACAAAGACATGATCATTCGTGGCGGCGAGAACGTTTACCCCCGTGAGCTGGAGGAGTTCTTCTTCACCCATCCGGCGGTGGCCGACGTGCAGGTGATCGGTATTCCGTGCTCGCGCTACGGTGAGGAAATCGTCGCCTGGATCAAATTCCACCCCGGCCATAGCGCCTCGGAGCTGGAGCTGCAAACCTGGTGCAAGGAACGCATCGCCCATTTCAAGACACCGCGTTACTTCAAGTTCGTCGACGCGTTTCCGATGACGGTGACGGGCAAGATCCAGAAATTCAGGATGCGCGAGATCAGTATCGAGGAGCTGAAAATAACCGAGCGGTAACCTAAACCCTGTGGGAGCTGGCTTGCCAGCGATGGCGTCAGGTCAGCCAGCATCAATGTTGAATGTTCTACCGCAATCGCTGGCAAGCCAGCTCTCACAGGGATCGGGGGATTCAGGAATCACAGAAAGCACAAAGGGGAGCCGAAGCTCCCCTTTAATTTGTCGTTGCGTGCTCTTTTTATTATTGAGGGTCGGTCTGTTGTTG
>NZ_WBRZ01000280.1:0-6929 GCF_008923895.1 Pseudomonas sp. GXM4 | reverse complement strand
CAGGCTGCGATCTTTGCTTTCCAGACGCGCGCAACAAAACGCCAGACAAGCTGGCGTTTTTTTTCAGCCGACTAACTCTTACGAGTTCGCACGAGCCTGGTTACGCAGGGCCTTCACTTGGTCGTGGTTGCGTTGTACGCCGTGGTACTGACGCTCAACCAGATCCTTGATGCCAACCAGATTGTGCTTGTTGATCTTCTCGATCGCTTCACGATAAGCCTTCAGCGCATGGTCTTCACCGCGCTCGGCTTCGTTCAGCACAGCCTCTTCGTCTTTACCGGTGAACATGGATTTGACGTCGACCCAGCGACGGTGCAGATCACCGGCAACGCTGGTCGAAGTTTCCGGATCACCGCCCAGCGAACGTACCTGAGCCTGCAGCTCGGCTGCTGCGGTGGCGCAATCGGCAGAGCGCTGCACGAACAGGGTTTTCAGTTCTGGGTGCTTGATGTCTTCGGCGCAAGTCTTGAACCCTTCCTGACCGTCCTTGCAGGTTTCAATCAGGTCGTTGAGTACAGAAATGGCTTCTTTATTCATGTCGGTCATTTTTCAATTCCTTGCGATGGGTTGAAGATGCAAGGGATATTGCAGTGTGCGTGCCAGCTTCACATAAGGTAAAAATATCTTTGTTTTCAGTGACTTAAGAAAGATTGAACCATCTGTATGCTGGTTTTTTGCATGATCTGTCATTTGGCCTGCATGCAGAATGCCTGTATTTTCCAGGCTGTCATGTGAACGATGAAGCGTGCTGATGAATCCGGAAAAACTCGAACTGCTGATCACCCGCGAGATGCCCTTCGGCAAATACAAAGGGCGGATCATTGCCGACTTGCCTGGCCCCTATCTGAACTGGTTCGCCCGTGAAGGCTTTCCCCACGGTGAACTCGGTGGCCTGTTGGCGTTGATGCAGGAGATCGACCACAACGGCCTGTCCGACCTGCTCGAACCGCTGCGCGCCAAACACGGCAAACCCGCCCCGCGCCACTGACGCGCCCTTCCCTCTTGAGCCTTGCCGACCATGCCTGACAACACCCGCCGCGCCCGTGACGAAGCCTTCTGGCAGACATTCGCCGACCGATACGATGTGCAGCCCGGCCCGGTTAATCTGGAAAACGGTTACTTCGGGCGCATGTCGCGCACGGTGATCGAGGAGTACCAGCGCAATATCGAGCTGATCAACACCAGCAACTCGATTTATGTGCGCCAGCGCTTTGAACAGCACGACAACCTTGAGATCCGCGCGCAACTGGCCGAACTGATCGGCGTGCGCGCGCAAAGCGTGGCGCTGACGCGCAATGCCACCGAAGGCCTGCAATCGCTGATCCGCAATTACAATCGTCTGCAACCGGGTGATCAGGTACTGATCTGCGACCTCGAGTACGACACGGTCAAGGGCGCCATGCGCTGGCTGGCGCAACAGCGTGGCGTTGAGGTCATCGAGATTACCCACCACCATCCCGCCAGTTTCGACAGCCTGCTGGAAAGCTACCGGGAAGCTTTCACCCGCCACCCGAAGCTCAAACTGATGGCGCTGACCCATGTCACCCATCGCACCGGTCTGGTCATGCCGGTGCAGGCCATCGCCGCACTGGCCAAAGAGCACGGCGTCGACATCATCCTCGACGGTGCCCACGCCCTCGGCCAGATTGAATTTGACCTGCAAGCGTTGGGCATCGCTTTCGCCGGTTATAACCTGCACAAATGGATCGGCTCACCGCTGACCCTTGGCTTCATCTATATCGCCCCGCAGCGTCTGGCCGACATTGATCCGGACATGGGCGAGATGCATTACCCAGTAAGCGATATTCGCGCGCGCACCTCGTACAGCACGCCGAACATCCCGGCGCTGATGACCTTGCCGCTGGTGTTCGAAGAGCACGACGCCCTCGGTGGCGCCGCAGCCAAAAGCCCACGCCTGAATTACCTGCGCAACCTGTGGGTCAGCGCCGTGCGACACCTGCCGGGCATCGAGGTGCTGACGCCGGACGACCCGCAACTGTATTGCGGGATCACAGCGCTGCGCTTCACCCGGCATGCCGATCAACAGGCCATGGCCGAGCGGCTGCTCAGCGAATTCAACCTGTTCACCGTGGTGCGCACCGGCGCCGCATGCGGGCCGTGCATTCGCATCACCCCGGGGCTGACCACCACGGCTGGCGAGATGGAGCAGTTGGTCCACGCATTGAACCAGCTGCGCTAGAACGGCACACCGGAGTTTTTTTCGTAGCCTTCAAGACCCAACTGCGCCGACACGGCGAAGGTGTCGATGCCGAGGGTCAGGCTGGCGAAGGCGCCGTCTTCAAGATCGGCGCCGGCGATCGGCCGCAATACCAACTGCAAGGCGTCCTCGGCGGCACCTTCACAGCCGCAGCGGCCTGGGAGGTGCAAGGTCCCGGCCCAGGCCTCGTGGTGAGCTTGGGCTCCTGCTTCGTCGCCGGGAATGAATACGTTCAGCTTCAGGCAAGCAGCCCCGTGCGCAGGTCGATCCGGATAGACACTGGTGAAGCGGACGATGCCATGGCTGTCAGTCGATTGACTGCCGCCCAGGCTGGTGTCGCCATCGACACGCTGTTGAATGCGCACCAGCGCGCCGATGACTGGCTCGCTGGTCATCGCATCGACCAGCGACAGACGCAGGATCAGCGGCAGGCCTTGGACACCCTGGCTGATATTGCGCACTTGGGAATCGGCTGCGGGGCGGCCGAGGGGAAGTTGCTGCGGTTGATAACGGGATTGTGGTGTAAGGGTCAGAGACTGACGGTCGTCCATGAGGCGTTCTCTCTTCCATAAGATGGACGCAGATTAACCCCGTGAAAAAGCCAGCGTGCAGTAACTATGTATCGCCGCATGTACCGGCAGTTTTTTCAGCGCAAAAAAAAGGTGCGCCGACCAAGCGCACCATAAAGCCGTAAAGCACACAACGAGGTGTAGGGGTAAAGATCAGTCCAGCAGCGCCAGGGCTTCGGCAGTGCATTCCTGAATGCGCGCCCAGTCGCCGTTCTTGATCCACTCCGGATCAAGCATCCAGCTACCGCCCACGCACATGACGTTTTTCAGCGCCATGTAGCTCTTGATATTGGCCGGGCCGACGCCGCCAGTCGGGCAGAATTTCACTTCGCCGAACGGGCCGCCGAGCGCCTTGATTGCCGCCACGCCACCGCTGACTTCCGCCGGGAACAGCTTGAAGCGGCGATAGCCCAGACCGTAGCCTTCCATGATCCCCGAGGCGTTGCTGATGCCCGGCAATAGCGGAATCGGGCTGTCGACGCTGGCTTCGAGCAGGTCACGAGTGATGCCCGGGGTGACGATGAATTGCGAACCGGCCGCTTCCGCCGCTGCGAGCATGTTGCGGTCGAGCACGGTGCCGGCACCGGTCATCAGTTCCGGACGCTGTTCACGCAGGATCTGAATGGCCTTGAGGCCGAACTGCGAACGCAGGGTCACTTCCAGCGCGGTCAGGCCACCGGCGGCGAGGGCGTCGGCCAGCGGCAGCACGTCCTGTTCACGGGCGATGGTAATCACTGGCAGGATCCGCGCCTTGGCGCAGAGACTGTCGATCAGGGCAACTTTGTCCGCCATGGAAACGGTCGGGGATGGGGTTGTCATAGCGGCTGTTCCTTGGCTCATGGGCACCAGTAAATCTCTAACGTAGGTTGCAGAAACGCGCGCACCGGCATGGCCGCAACGTCATCGGATGCCAGCGCGGCATTCAGGGTGGTCAGTTTCGATTGACCGGAAATCGACAGAATCTTGTGCCGGGCCGAGGCCAGCAGCGCGCGGCTCATGGTCAGGCGCTGACGTGGCACGCTGGGCGCCAGCATCGGCCAGCAACGGCGCGTGCCATCGGCTTGCAGGGCTTCGGCGAGGTTCGGGCTGTCGGGGAACAGCGACGCGGTGTGACCGTCATCGCCCATGCCCAATACCAGCACGTCGATGGGCGGCAGTTCGCCGAGCAGACGATCGGCCTGTTCCGCAGCCTGCTCGACGTTGGCCGCCGCGCTGTAGAGGCTGAGGAACTGCGCCTTGGCTGCCGGGCCTTTGAGCAGATACTGCTTGAGCAGGCCGGCATTGCTGTCGGCATGTTCAACCGGTACCCAGCGTTCGTCGGCCAGGGTCACGACGACCTTCGACCAGTCCAGCTCCTGCTTGGCCAGGTGCTGGAAAAACGCTACCGGGCTGCGTCCGCCGGACACCACCAGCACCGCGTTGCCGCGTGCCGCGATGGCGTCGCTCAGTTGCTTGGCAACGTTGAGCGCCAGACCTTCGGCGAGCAGCACCGGGCTGTTGAATTCGCGGGCAGTCACGCCCGTCGGCAGTTGCACATCAGATATCGCCATACCACGACCTCCCGTCCCGCGTGATCAAAGCAATGGAGCTCATCGGCCCCCACGACCCGGCCGCATACGGCTTGGGCGCGTCACCGGATTTCTTCCACCCGGCGATCAACTGGTCACACCACTTCCACGCGGCTTCGATTTCATCTTTACGGACAAACAGGTTCTGATTGCCGTTCATCACTTCCAGCAACAACCGCTCGTAGGCATCGGGGATCCGCGCGCTACGCCAGGTGTCGGAGAAATTCAGTTGCAGCGGCCCGCTGCGCAGTTGCATGCCCTTGTCCAGGCCCTGCTCTTTGGTCATCACGCGCAAGGAAATGCCTTCGTCCGGTTGCAGGCGGATGATCAGTTTGTTGCTGATCTGCAGACGCTGCTCCGGGGCGAAAATGTAGTGCGAGGGTTCCTTGAAGTGGATGACGATCTGCGACAGCTTCTGCGGCATGCGCTTGCCGGTACGCAGGTAGAACGGCACGCCGGCCCAGCGCCAGTTGCGGATGTCGGCACGCAGGGCGACGAAGGTTTCGGTGTCGCTCTGGGTGTTGGAATTCGGTTCTTCGAGGTAACCCGGAACGGATTTCCCCTCGCTGTGGCCGGCGATGTACTGGCCGCGCACCACTTGCGTGGTCAGGCCTTCCGGGCTGATCGGCGCGAGCGCCTTGAGCACTTTCACTTTCTCGTCACGGATGCTGTCGGCGGACAGGTCGGCCGGCGGATCCATGGCAATCAGGCAGAGCAACTGCAACAGGTGATTCTGGATCATGTCGCGCAGTTGGCCGGCCTTGTCGAAATAGCCCCAACGGCCTTCGATGCCGACCTTCTCGGCCACGGTGATTTCCACGTGGGAGATGTAATTCTGGTTCCACTGGGTTTCGAACAGGCTGTTGGCGAAACGCAGGGCGATCAGGTTCTGAACGGTCTCTTTGCCCAGATAGTGGTCGATGCGGTAGGTGCGGTCTTCCGGGAAGAACTGCGCGACGGCGTCGTTGACCTTGCGCGAGGACTCCAGGTCAGAGCCGATCGGTTTTTCCAGCACTACACGGGTGTTCTCGGCCAGACCGACTTTCTCGAGGTTCTCGCAGATCGCGCCGTATACCGCCGCCGGAGTAGCGAAGTAGGCAATCATGCGCTGGCTGCTGCCGGCCAGTTCCGCCAGCGCCACGTAATCCTCAGCCTTGAGGAAGTCGACGTGCAGGTAGGTCAGGCGCGCGAGAAAGCGCTCGGCTACGGTTTCGTTCAGCTCTTTACCGACGTAACGGCGCAATTCGGCGGCGATGAACGCCATGTGCTGCTGCTCGCTGCCGGGCTCACGGGCCAGCGCGATGATTCGCGTGTCCTCGTGCAGCAGGTCGGCACCGTCAAGGTGATACAGGGCAGGAAACAGCTTGCGCAGGGCCAGATCGCCAAGCGCGCCGAACAAGGCAAAGGTGCACGGTTCAACCGTAATGGAAGGCATGATGTTTGTTCTTTTATCAAGTTAAGCTACAAATACCTTTTTTCAAGGCATCACTCAAGGGAAAATGTAGTAATAACCACAACATTTTCGCAGAATACTCAATCCGAGTGGTGGTCGCCCGGACGCATCAGTAGGATAGGCCACCGTCACGGGCCATATCAAAGGCCCAATTTGCATAGCCCGACGCAACTCTGCGTCGGTGAATCAGGAATTCCATATGGACCGCGTGCGAAATTTACTGGAACAGATCCAGAGTCGCCTTGAAGAGCTGAACAAGGCCGAACGTAAGGTCGCCGAGGTGATCCTGCTCAACCCGCAGCAGGCCACCCGCTTCAGCATCGCCGCCCTCGCCCAGGCCGCCTCGGTGAGCGAACCGACGGTCAACCGCTTCTGCCGCTCGTTCGGTGTCAGCGGCTACCCCGAACTCAAGCTGCAATTGGCGCAGAGCCTGGCCAGTGGTGCGGCGTATGTCAGCCGCGCGGTCGAGGCCGACGACAATCCCGAGGCGTACACGCAGAAAATTTTCGGCAGCGCCATCGCCTCCCTGGACAGCGCTTGTCAGGCGCTCGACCCGAACCTGATCAGCCGCGCCGTCGACCTGTTGATCCAGGCCCGGCAGATCCATTTCTTCGGCCTCGGCGCCTCTGCCCCGGTGGCGCTGGATGCGCAGCACAAGTTCTTCCGCTTCAACCTTGCGGTCACCGCGCATGCCGATGTGTTGATGCAGCGAATGATTGCTTCGGTGGCGCACACCGGTGAGCTGTTCGTGATCATTTCCTACACCGGACGTACCCGTGAGCTGGTGGAAGTGGCGCGGATTGCCCGGGAAAACGGCGCTTCGGTTTTGGGCCTGACGGCGGAGAATTCACCGCTGGCCAAGGCCAGTACTTTGAGCCTGAATATTCCGTTGCCGGAAGACACCGACATTTATATGCCGATGACCTCGCGGATCATTCAGTTGACGGTGCTGGATGTGTTGGCGACCGGGATGACCTTGCGCCGTGGCGTGGATTTCCAGCCGCATTTGCGCAAGATCAAAGAGAGCTTGAATGCCAGCCGGTATCCGGTTGGGGATGAATTCAACTAAAGATCAAAAGCCCCCTCACCCCAGCCCTCTCCCGGAGGGAGAGGGAGCCGAC
>NZ_WBRZ01000028.1:0-36049 GCF_008923895.1 Pseudomonas sp. GXM4 | reverse complement strand
TGAAAGGGCATAAAAACAGGCCATCCGAGGATGGCCTTCAACAAACTAGAGAGGTTTTTTACTTACACCGCCGCAACCGGGCGCATGTAAGAGATTGGTGCGGTGCTGGCGTCTTCGAACGTCACCACTTCCCAAGCGTCTGTCTGCTCAATCAATTTGCGCAGCAGCTGGTTGTTCAGTGCATGACCGGACTTGAAGCCCTTGAACTCACCAATCAGGCTGTTGCCCAGCAGGTACAGGTCGCCAATCGCATCGAGGATCTTGTGTTTGACGAATTCGTCTTCATAACGAAGACCGTCTTCGTTCAACACGCCATCAGCGTCGACCACGATCGCGTTTTCCACGCTGCCGCCGAGTGCGAGGTTGTGCTTGCGCAGGTACTCGATGTCACTCATGAAACCAAAGGTACGGGCGCGGCTGACTTCTTTTACGAACGAAGTGCTGGAAAAATCCACGCTTGCACTCTGGGTGCGGTCCCGGAATACCGGGTGATCGAAATCGATCTCGAAGCTCACCTTGAAGCCTTCGAAAGGGACGAAAGTGGCGCGCTTGTCGCCGTCTTCCACTGTCACTTCACGCAGGATGCGGATGAATTTCTTGGCGGCGTCCTGTTCTTCCAGGCCTGCCGATTGAATCAGGAATACGAAGGGTCCAGCGCTGCCATCCATGATCGGGACTTCGGACGCGGAGAGCTCGACGTAGGCGTTATCGATGCCCAGGCCAGCCATGGCCGAGAGCAAGTGCTCTACCGTGTCCACTTTGACGTCGCCATTGATCAGCGTCGTCGACATAGTGGTTTCACCGACGTTTTCCGCGCGGGCAGGAATCTGCACCACAGGGTCGAGGTCAGCGCGACAAAACACAATGCCAGTGTCGACAGGCGCAGGCTTGAGGGTCAGATAGACCTTCTCACCGGAATGCAGGCCTACACCTGTGGCACGGATAATATTTTTCAGTGTGCGTTGTTTAATCATGGCTTGGGCCGCTTCAGCGCAAATTGCGAACTGGTATCAACAAAGGCTGGCGATGATAGCAGACCATGCCTTTGCTGAACACCAATCACCTTCATAGCCCTGATACATTCCATCAATCGGCCTGACGACGCAGGAATGCCGGAATGTCCAGGTAATCCAGGTCATCCTGCGGATTCATCTTCGCGGCAGCCGCAGCACCGGCCTGAGCCTGGTTGCGCATGACGGTCGGACGGTCCAGGTCACGGTAGTTCACCGCTGGCTGCTCCTGACGGGCCGGAGCCGGTTGTTGCACCTGGGCGGAAGCCATGGAGGTGTGAACGGTGTTGTCGATGACCTTCACAGGCTTCTCGATTTTCGCGCCCAGACCGGTGGCAACCACGGTTACGTGCAGCTCGTCGCGCATGTCCGGATCGATAACGGTACCGACCTTGACCATCGCGTGCTCGGAAGCGAAGGCTTCGATGATCGAACCCACGTCGGAGTACTCACCCAAGGACAGGTCAGGACCGGCGGTGATGTTCACCAGAATGCCGCGCGCGCCTTGCAGGTTGACGTCTTCCAGCAGCGGGTTGCGGATTGCCGCTTCGGTAGCTTCACGTGCACGGTTCGGACCGCTGGCGCAGCCAGTGCCCATCATCGCCATGCCCATTTCGCTCATCACGGTGCGTACGTCGGCGAAGTCGACGTTGATCATGCCCGGACGCTTGATGATGTCGGAGATACCGCGAACGGCACCGGCCAGGACATCGTCAGCCTTGGCGAAAGCCGACAAGAGGCTTGCGTCTTTGCCGAGGATGGTCAGCAGTTTCTCGTTCGGAATGGTGATCAGCGAGTCGACGCTTTCCGAAAGCATGCGAATGCCTTCGTCGGCGATCTGCATACGCTTGCGGCCTTCGAACGGGAACGGACGGGTCACGACCGCAACGGTCAGAATGCCCATTTCCTTGGCCACTTCAGCGATGATCGGCGCTGCACCGGTACCGGTACCGCCGCCCATGCCGGTGGTGATGAACACCATGTTGGTGCCGGCCAGCACTTCAGCGATGCGCTCGCGGTCTTCCAGAGCGGCTTGACGGCCGACCTCAGGATTGGCGCCGGCACCCAGGCCTTTGGTCACGCCGGTGCCCAGTTGCAGGATGGTCCGCGCGCCGATGTTTTTCAGCGCTTGAGCATCGGTGTTGGCGCAGATGAACTCAACGCCTTCGATGTTGCTCTTGACCATGTGATTGACAGCGTTGCCGCCGCCACCGCCGACACCGATAACTTTGATTACCGGGCTTGCGGGGATGTTGTCTACGAGTTCGAACATTTTCCCTCTCCTTACATTCTCTAGTTTTTTCGCCTACTGCTGTTTGTAGCGGTGTTGCGGTAAAGCTTTTAAAAATTGCCCTGAACCCACTTTTTCAGTCGGTCCAGCAGCGGCGCCTGAGGCTCTTCGCTGCTGTAGCTGTCGCGGCTGCCGATGCCGGAGAACGAAACTCCATCGGACTGCTTTTGCAGGCCGTACATCAACAAACCAACGCCAGTGGAATAAATCGGGTTGCGCACCACGTCATCCAGACCTTTCACGCCATGCGGCACACCGAGGCGCACCGGCATGTGGAAGATTTCTTCGGCCAGTTCAGTGGCGCCTTCCATTTTCGACGTACCACCGGTGAGCACGATGCCCGCCGGGATCAGGTCTTCGTAGCCGCTGCGACGCAGCTCGGCCTGGATCAGGGTGAACAGTTCGTCGTAACGCGGCTCGACCACTTCGGCCAGGGCCTGACGCGACAGTTCGCGCGGTGGACGGTCGCCAACGCTCGGCACCTTGATGGTTTCGCCGGCACCGGCCAGTTTGGCCAGGGCGCAGGCGTAACGGATCTTGATCTCTTCGGCGTACTGGGTCGGGGTGCGCAACGCCATGGCGATGTCGTTGGTCACCTGATCACCGGCAATCGGGATCACCGCGGTGTGACGGATCGCGCCTTCGGTGAAGATCGCGATGTCGGTGGTGCCGCCGCCGATGTCGACCAGGCACACGCCCAGTTCTTTTTCGTCGTCGGTGAGCACCGAGTAGGCCGAGGCCAGTTGCTCGAGGATGATGTCGTCGATTTCCAGACCGCAGCGACGCACGCATTTTTCAATGTTCTGTGCAGCGTTGACAGCGCAGGTGACCACGTGAACCTTGGCTTCCAGACGCACGCCGGACATGCCCAGCGGCTCGCGCACGCCTTCCTGGTTATCGATCACGTAATCCTGCGGCAGGGTGTGCAGCACGCGCTGGTCAGCCGGGATCGCCACGGCCTGGGCGGCGTCGAGTACACGCTCAAGGTCCGCCGAGCTGACTTCGCGATCACGGATCGCAACGATGCCGTGGGAATTCAGGCTGCGGATGTGATTGCCGGCCACGCCGACGAACGCGGAGTGAATGCGGCAGCCGGCCATCAGTTGGGCTTCTTCGATCGCGCGCTGGATCGACTGCACGGTGGATTCGATGTTGACCACCACGCCCTTCTTCAGACCGCGGGACGGATGCGTGCCGATCCCGACGATTTCCAGCTGGCCGTCGTCCGCGACCTCGCCTACCAGCGCCACCACTTTGGAGGTGCCGATATCCAGACCGACGATCATTTTGCCGCTTTGCACGTTTGCCATGGGTCCTGCCTCTTCTTAATTCTTTGCGACAGCGGGTTGGGCTGTCGTCGGCGCTACGGGTTCCCGCCAGCCAACAGCGAGGCCGTTGGCGTAGCGCAGATCGATGCGCGCAATGTTCGTAATCTGCTCTTTCAGCGTCTTGTCATAGATGGCGATAAAGCGGCGCATCTTTTCCACCAGGTTGCCGCGTCCCAGCAGCAACTCGATGCCGGGGCCGGAACTGCCGGCACCGGTGGTCAGGAACCAGCTGCCGCGTTCACGCAATTCCAGGCGTGCAATCGAAAAACCCAGCGGCCGCAACATCTGGCTCAGCACCTGATACTGCTGCATCACCTGCTGCTGAGCCCGTTGTGGGCCGAACAGCTGCGGCAGGTGTTCATAATTCGCCAGTTCCTTGGGCGTGAACGCCTGGCCCTGGTTGTTGAGCAACGACTCATCGCCCCAACGCGCCACCGGCAATTGCTCTTCGAGGCGGATCACCACCTGATCCGGCCACACCCGACGCACTTCGGCGTGGGCGATCCAGGGCATCTGCTCGAGCTCGGTACGCATACCGGCGAGGTCGATGGTGAAGAAGCTCGACGCCACGAACGGCGCGATCCGCTGCTGCACCGCCTGCTGGCTGATGTAGCTGAGGTCGCCCTGCACCGCGATCTTGCTGATCGGGCGGTCGGCGTACGGCAGCAAACGCTGCGCGCCTTCGTAGGTGCCAAAGCCCAGCGCCACCAGCAGCACTGGCCAGAACAGGCTTTTCAGAAAGCTGAAATTGGCTTTCGGCAGGCGCGCGGACATCGGCTCTTTCGCCACCATTCGGCTGGCACCCCGCGGCACCGGCTTGCGGCCGGGTGCGGGTGGCTGATGTCTGAGATGAGCGCCTTGCATGGTCTTAACCTCGCGCCTCTGTTGCGCCTGCGTCTTCAACGCTGGCGGCCAGAATGGCCAGAACCAGTTGCTGGAAATCCAGACCGGCAGCCCGCGCCGCCATCGGCACCAGGCTGTGATCGGTCATGCCCGGTGCGGTATTGACTTCGAGGAACCAGAACTGCCCGTCGGCGTCCTGCATCACGTCCGCCCGGCCCCAACCGGCGATACCCAGCGCCTCACAGGCCTTGGCCGTGAGTTCCATGAGTTCCTGTTCCTTGGCCGCGTCGAGCCCGCACGGAATGCGGTACTGGGTATCGTTGGCGATGTACTTGGCGTCGTAGTCGTAGAACGTGTGCGGTGTACCCAGGGCGATAGGAGGCAACACCTGGTCACGCAGGGTGGCGATGGTGAACTCCGGACCTTGAATCCATTGCTCGACCAACACTTGCGAATCGTAGGTACTGGCCGCTTTCCATGCGTCGATCAACTCGGACGCAGAATTCACTTTGGCCATCCCGATACTTGAACCTTCATGCGCCGGTTTGACGATCAAAGGCAGGCCCAGTTCCGTCGCTGCGGAAATACAATCGGCTTCGCTGCACAGTACGGCGTGACGCGGCGTCGGAATCCCGAGACTGTGCCAGACCTGCTTGGTGCGCAGCTTGTCCATCGCCAGTGCCGAGGCGAGGATGCCGCTGCCGGTGTAAGGGATGCCGGCGCACTCGAGCAGGCCCTGCATGCTGCCGTCTTCACCGCCGCGACCGTGGAGAATGATGAACGCGCGGTCGATCTTTTCGCTGAGCAGACGCTGCAGGAAGTCTTCGCCCACATCGATGCCGAACGCGTCGACGCCAGCGCTTTGCAGCGCCTCGAGCACGGCGTTGCCGGATTTCAGCGAAACCTCACGCTCGGCACTCAGGCCGCCGAAGAGCACGGCGACGCGGCCGAAGTCTTTCGGCGCGATGGTGGAGAACAGCTTGGCGTAGGCAGCAGTCATTTCAACTTCCCCTCGACCGGCGCCGCCACGGCGCCGGCGAACAATTCACTTTTCAACAGCTTCGGCGCGAGACCGCCGATATCACCAGCGCCCTGGCACAGCAGAATGTCGCCGGCGCGCAGCAGCGGCTTGACCAGCGGCGCCAGGTCAACGCCCCGCTCGATGTAGATCGGGTCGAGCTGACCGCGCTGGCGGATGCTGTTGCACAGCTTGCGGCTGTCGGCGCCCGGGATCGGCTCTTCGCCGGCCGGATAGACTTCCATCAGCAGCAGCACGTTGGCGTCGGCCAGTACATTGACGAAGTCGTCGTACAGATCACGGGTGCGGCTGTAGCGATGCGGCTGGTAGACCATCACCAGACGACGCTCCGGCCAGCCACCGCGCACGGCTTTGATCACGGCAGCGACTTCGGTCGGGTGGTGACCGTAGTCGTCGACCAGCATCACGTTGCCGCCGTCCACCGGCAGTTCGCCGTAGACCTGGAAGCGTCGGCCAACACCCTGGAAGCCTGACAGGCCCTGAACGATGGCTTCATCGCTGACGCCTTCGTCGGTGGCGATGCAGATGGTCGCCAGCGAGTTGAGCACGTTGTGATTGCCGGGCATGTTCACCGACACGTCCAGCGGCTCGCGATCCGGGCGCAGCACCGTAAAGAAGGTCTGCATGCCCTGCTGGCGCACATTGATTGCGCGTACGTCGGCGTCTTCGCTGAAGCCGTAGGTCACGGTCGGACGTTTCACCAGCGGCAGGATTTCGCGCACCACCGGATCGTCCAGGCACATCACCGCCAAACCGTAGAACGGCAGGTTGTGCAGGAATTCGACGAAGGTTTTCTTCAGTTTGTTGAAGTCACCGTCGTAGGTCGCCATGTGGTCGGCGTCGATGTTGGTGACCACGGCCACCAGCGGCTGCAGATGCAGGAAGCTCGCATCGCTTTCGTCGGCTTCGGCGATCAGGTAACGGCTGGTGCCGAGCTGGGCATTGGTGCCCGCTGCATTCAGACGACCACCAATGACGAATGTCGGGTCCAGACCACCCGCCGCGAACACCGAAGCGATCAGGCTGGTGGTGGTGGTTTTGCCGTGGGTACCGGCGACGGCGATGCCGTGGCGATAGCGCATCAGCTCGGCGAGCATTTCTGCACGCGGCACTACGGGAATGCGGCGCTCAAGGGCAGTCGCCACTTCCGGGTTGGACGTGTTCACTGCGCTCGACACCACCAGCACGTCGGCGGTAGCCGCGTTCTCGGCACGATGACCGATGAAGATCTGCGCGCCAAACGATTCCAGGCGCTCGGTGACCGGCGACGCTTTCAAGTCGGAACCGGAGACTTGATAGCCCAGGTTCAACAACACTTCAGCGATGCCGCACATGCCCACGCCGCCGATGCCGACGAAGTGGATGCGACGGATGCGGCGCATTTCCGGTTGTGGCATGGCTTTCTGATTCTCAACCATGGGCCACCTCCAGACAGGTATCGACCACGCTACGGGTGGCATCGGGTTTGGCCAGTCGGCGGGCCGCTTGGGCCATTGCTTCGAGTCGTTGCGGTTGCATCAAGACCTCTGTCAGGCGCGCGGCAAGATCCGCGGCACCAGTCGTTCTTTGCGGCATCAGGAAGGCAGCGCCTTCGCGGGCCAAATAATCGGCGTTGCGGGTCTGGTGATCGTCGATCGCGTGGGGCAAAGGCACCAGCATCGAGGGCAGACCGGCGGCCGCCAGCTCACTGATGGTCAACGCGCCAGCGCGGCACACCACCAGGTCAGCCCAGCCATAGGCCTGGGCCATGTCTTTGATGAACGGCTGCACCTGCGCTTCCACACCCACGGCGCGGTAACGCTCGGCAGTCACTTCATCGTGATTTTTGCCGGCCTGATGAAACACTTCCGGGCGCAGGTCGGCAGCGACTTGGGCCAGGGCTTCAGGCAGCAATTTGTTCAACGGTTCTGCGCCCAGGCTGCCGCCAAGGATCAGCAAACGCGCTTTGCGCCCGGCCAGCGCCGGTCGCGATGTGTCGAGGAACAGCTCGCTGCGCACCGGATTACCGGTGGTACGGCGGCTGTCCGACAGAGTAAAGGTGTCGGGGAACGCTTCACACACTCGGGCGGCGAACGGCACCAGCAACCGATTGGCGGTGCCGGCGACAGCGTTCTGCTCGTGAACGATCACTGGCACGCCAGCCAGTTTCGCAGCAAGGCCACCAGGGCCGGTCACATATCCGCCAAAGCCAACCACGCACACCGGCTTCAGGCGGCGCATGATCGCCCGCGCCTGCCACACCGATTTCAGCAACATCAGCGGCGCCTTGAGCAGCGACAGCTTGCCCTTGCCGCGCAGACCGCTGGCGTCGATCCGGTGCAGTTCAAGCCCTGCCGCCGGAACCAGTTCGTTTTCGATCCCGCGTGGCGTGCCGAGCCAGTGCACGGTGTAGCCGCGCGCCTGAAACTCGCGGGCACAGGCCAGCGCCGGAAACACGTGGCCGCCGGTACCGCCGGCCATGATCAATACGTTAGCGCCCATGAGTCGGCTCCTCGGCGAAGTCGCTCTCCTGGAATTCCATCTCTTCGCTGCCCAGGTGGGTTCGACTCTCCCATTCGATGCGCAGCAACAGGCCCAGACAGGCGCAGCAGATCACCAGCGAGCTGCCGCCGTAACTCAGGAACGGCAAGGTCAGACCTTTGGTTGGCAGCAGGCCGACGTTCACACCGATGTTGATCAGGAACTGACCAATCCACAGGAACGACAAGCCGTAAGCCACGTAAGCGGCGAAGAACTGCTTGGCCTTCTCCGCCCACAGGCCGATGTACATGCCGCGAATACACACGAACACGAACAGCGCGACGGTGCACAGCGAACCGACCGCACCGAGTTCTTCGGCGAGTACCGAGAACACGAAATCGGTGTGCGCTTCCGGCAGGTAGAACTGTTTCTGCACGCTGTTGCCCAGGCCGACGCCCAGCCACTCGCCGCGACCAAACGCGATCAAGGCTTGCGACAGCTGATAACCGGCGCCGAACTGGTCGGCCCACGGGTCGGCGAAATTGGTCAGACGCGCCATTCGATAGGGCTGCATCTGGATCAGCAAAACCACCGCGCCAACCGCCAGCACCACCATCAGCGAGAAGCGGAACAGCCCGACCCCGCCAAGAAACAGCATCGCTGCCGCCGCGCCCATCATGACTACGGTGGCACCGAAGTCCGGTTCCATCAGCAACAGACCGGCCATTGGCAGCAGAACGATGAACGGCTTGAAGAAGCCCATCCAGCTCTCGCGCACTTCTTTCTGCCGGCGCACCAGATAACCGGCGAGGTAGATCACCACGAACACCTTGGCGATTTCCGACGGCTGCACGTTGAAGAAGCTGAAGCCGATCCAGCGCATCGAACCGTTCACTTCGCGGCCGATGCCGGGGATGATCACCATCACCAGCAGGCCGAACGCACCGATCAGCATCATCCAGCCGAGGCGCTGCCAGGTGGCGATCGGGATCATCATGGTGACGATGCACGCGCCCAGGCCCAGCACCACATAGATAAGGTGGCGAATCATGTAATACAGCGGACTGCCCGACTGCGCCGCCGCCACTTCGGTGGACGCCGAGGCGATCATGATCAGGCCGAGACCGAGCAGCGCCAGGCAACCGGCGAGCATCGGGAAATCGAGGTCGATGCCACGCCCGGTGATCAGCGGCGACGGGTACGGCTTGATGATGTTTCTCAGGTTCATGCCAGTTCCTCCACAGCGCGGACGAACTGGTGACCACGGTCTTCGTAATTCTTGAACATGTCGAAACTGGCGCAGGCCGGCGACAGCAGCACCACGTCACCCGGTTGGGCAGCGGCGCGGCATTGCTCAACGGCGTCGACCAGCGAGCTCGCGCGAATCAGCGGCACGGCATCACCGATGGCTGCGCCGATTTTGTCGGAGTCGCGGCCCATCAGCACCACAGCGCGGCAGTTGGCCGCCACCGGATCACGCAGATCGTTGAATTCGGCGCCTTTGCCGTCACCGCCGGCGATTAGAATGACCTTGCCGTCGATGTCTGCGCCCAAACCTTCGATGGCGGCCAGAGCGGCGCCAACGTTGGTGGCTTTGGAATCGTTGTAATAGGCCACGCCGTCGAGATCGCGCACCCACTGGCAGCGATGCTCGAGGCCGGCAAACGTACGCAATGCAGAGAGCATGGCGTCGAACGGCAGGCCCACCGCGTGACCCAGTGCCAATGCGGCGAGAGCGTTGGACTGGTTGTGCGCGCCGCGAATCTTCAGTTCACGCACGGGCATCAGGTTCTGGAATTCGAAGGCGAGGTACTTCTCGCCGTCTTCTTCGCGAATGCCGAACGCTTTGAAATCCGGTTTGCTCAGGCCAAAGGTCCAGCATGGCTGGTCTTCACCGATCAATGGACGGCTCAGGGCATCCTGACGGTTGACCACAAACTGCTTCGCGCCCCGGAAGATCCGGTGCTTGGCCAGGTGATAGGCCGGCAGACCGCTGTAGCGATCCATGTGGTCTTCGCTGATGTTCAGTACGGTGGCGACTTCGGCGTTGAGCTGGTCGGTGGTTTCCAGCTGGAAACTCGACAACTCCATGACGTACAACTCGACATCATCGCTGAGCAGGTCCAGCGCCGGGGTGCCAAGGTTGCCACCGACAGCGACGCGCTTGCCGGCCGCAGCCGCCATCTCGCCGACCAGAGTAGTCACGGTGCTTTTCGCGTTGGAGCCGGTGATCGCGACGATCGGCGCCCGCGCATTACGCGCGAACAACTCGATGTCGCCGGACATTTTCACGCCACGGGCAGCGGCGGCTTGCAGGGCCGGGGTCGCCAGCGCCAGGCCTGGGCTCACGTAGAGCTCGTCGGCACGGCAGAGGAATTCGACGTCCAGCTCGCCACAACGCACTTCCACGTGCGGATAGTCACGCTTGAGCGTGGCCAGTTCCGGTGGATTTTCCCGCGTGTCGGCCACAGCAAACGACGTGCCCCGGTTCGCCAGGAAGCGAACCAGGGACATGCCGCTCTTGCCGAGGCCGACAACGATGCGGAAGTGGTCAGAAGCGATCAGAGACACTCGTTCTACCTCAGCTTCAGGGTGGCAAGGCCGACCAGGACGAGAATCACGGTGATGATCCAGAAACGGACGATCACGCGCGGCTCGGGCCAGCCCTTGAGTTCAAAGTGGTGGTGAATCGGCGCCATGCGGAACACACGGCGACCGGTCAGCTTAAAGGAGGCAACCTGAATGACCACTGACAGGGTTTCCATCACGAACACGCCGCCCATGATGAACAGGACGATTTCCTGACGGACGATCACCGCGATGGTGCCCAGTGCCGCGCCGAGTGCCAGGGCACCGACGTCGCCCATGAATACTTGCGCCGGATAGGTGTTGAACCAGAGGAAACCGAGGCCGGCACCGATCAGCGCACCGCAGAACACGATCAATTCGCCTGCGCCCGGCACGTAAGGGATCAGCAGGTATTCAGCGAATTTCACGTTGCCCGACAGGTAGCAGAAAATCCCCAGGCCGCCGCCGACCATTACGGTTGGCATGATCGCCAGGCCGTCGAGGCCGTCAGTCAGGTTGACCGCGTTGCTCGAACCGACAATCACAAAGTAGGTCAGCACGATGAAACCGGCGCCCAGCGGAATGCTGTAGTCCTTGAGCATCGGCAGGATCAGCGTGGTTTCCACCGGCGTCGCGGCAGTCATATAAAGGAAGATCGCTGCGCCGAGGCCGAACACCGACTGCCAGAAATATTTCCAGCGGCTCGGCAGGCCACGGGAGTTTTTCTCGATGACTTTGCGATAATCGTCGACCCAGCCGATGGCGCCGAACAGCAGGGTCACCAGCAGCACCACCCAAACGTAGCGGTTGCTCAGGTCAGCCCAGAGCAAGGTGCTGACGCCGATCGAAGACAGAATCAGCGCGCCACCCATGGTCGGCGTGCCGGATTTGGACAGGTGCGATTGCGGACCGTCGTTACGTACCGATTGGCCGATCTGACGGTTCTGCAGAGTACGGATCATCCACGGGCCATAGCACAGCGACAAGACCAGCGCGGTCAGCACACCGAGAATCCCGCGCAGGGTCAGGTACTGGAAGACCGCGAAGCCTTTGTAGAACTGTTGCAGATACTCCGCTAGCAGCAGCAGCATTAATGTTTCTCCAGACTGGACCCGCACAGAGCCGCAACGATGTTTTCCATCGCTGCGCTGCGCGAACCCTTGATCAAAATGGTGGTGTTTGTGTCCTGCTCGGCGGCGAGGGCCTGGATCAGCTCGGCCTGGGTGCCGAAGTGCTGCGCCTGCTCACCGAAAGCGTTTACCGCGTGGACCATGTTCGGCCCGACCGCGTAAAGCGCGGAAACCTTGCCTCGGGCGTACTCGCCCACGTCGCGGTGCCCCTGCTCCGCCCAGTCGCCCAACTCGCCGATATCCCCAAGCACCAGGACGGTGCGGCCGGAAAAGCCGGCGAGTATATCAACGGCCGCGCACATCGAGGTGGGGTTTGCGTTGTAGGTGTCATCGATCACGCGCATGCCGTTTTTCGCCAGTTGCGCGACGGTGCGCCCCTTGACCGGTTGCACCGCGCCGAGGCCGGTAGCGATGCCGAACAGCGACACGCCCAAGGCGTGAGCAGCAGCGGCGGCAGCCAGGGCATTGGCGACGTTATGGGTACCGAGCAGGTTCAGTTGCACGCGCTCGCTACCTTCAGGCGTGTGCAGGTTGAACGCCGGGCAACCACGGGCATCAGTGGCCAGATCGCTGGCGTGAAAATTCGCCTCGCTCTTGCTGAGGGCGAAGGTCAGCACCTGACGACCGGCAGCGCGGGTCTTCCAGATACCGAAAGCCTTGTCATCGAGGTTGAGCACGGCGATGCCATCGGCGGCCAGACCCTCGATGATTTCGCCTTTGGCTTCGACGATTTTTTCCGGACCGCCGAACTCACCAACGTGAGCGGTGCCGGCGTTGTTCAGGATCGCTACGTGCGGCTTGGTCAGCCCGACGGTGTAGGCGATTTCACCGAGACGCGAGGCGCCCAGTTCGATCACGGCGGAGGTGTGCTCCGGCGCCAGTTCGATCAGGGTCAGCGGTACGCCGAGGTCGTTGTTCAGATTGCCACGGGTCGCCAGCACCGGACCGCGGGTACGCAGGATGCTCGCGAGCATTTCCTTGACCGTGGTCTTGCCACTGGAACCGGTCACCGCTGCCACGGGCTGAGTGAACGCAGCACGGTTCAACGCGCCGAGTTGGCCCAGCGCCTGACGTGTGTCCTTGACCAGCAATTGCGGCAGCGCGCTGTCGGCGACTTCGCGCTCGACCAGTGCCGCGACGGCGCCTTTGCCTGCAACGTCGTTCAGATAATCATGACCGTCGAAACGCGGGCCGGTCAGGGCGATGAACAACTGACCAGGCTGGATCGCACGGCTGTCGATACTGACGCCGTCGAAACTCGCGTCAGCGCCGATCAAACGGGCTTCGAGGGCATTGGTCAGTTCGCTGAGTGTCAGGGCCTTAAGCATGGGCCACCTCCCACGCGGTCAGGGCATGATCGGCCTCGACCAGATCGGAAAACGCATGGCGCACGCCGTTGATTTCCTGATAGTCCTCGTGACCTTTGCCGGCCAGCACAATCACGTCGTCAGCGGTTGCGCCGGCAATCAATTGCGCAATGGCCTGACCGCGACCGGCGACGAAAGTGACTTTATCCACAGCGCTGAAACCGGCGCGGATGTCGTCGAAAATCACCGCAGGATCTTCGGTGCGCGGGTTGTCGTCGGTCACCAGCACTTGGTCGGCCAGACGCTCGACCACTTCGGCCATCAACGGACGTTTGCCGCGATCGCGATCACCGCCGCAGCCGAACAGGCACAGCAATTTGCCTTTGACGTGCGGGCGCAGTGCGGTAAGAACTTTTTCCAGCGCATCGGGCGTGTGGGCGTAATCGACCACCACCAGCGGTTGCGTACCACCACCCAGACGCTGCATGCGTCCGGCCGGGCCTTCGAGCTTGGGCAGCACTTTGAGAATTTCGTCGAGGGCGTAATCCAGACCGAGCAAGGCGCCGACTGCGGCTAGCACGTTGCTCAGGTTGAAACGGCCGAGCAGCGTACTGCGCAGGTGATGTTCGCCCTGCGGCGTGACCAGCGTAGCGCGCACGCCGTGGTCATCGAACTGCGCTTCGCGGCAGAACAGGTAGCCGCTGCTGTCGAGCAGGCTGTAGGTGATCAAACGCGACTCGCGTTTTTCTGCCGCCAATTGCCGGCCGAAATCGTCGTCAAGGTTGACCACGCGGCACTTCAGGTCATTCCAGGCGAACAGCCGGGCCTTGGCCTCGGCATACGCCTGCATGGTGCCGTGATAATCCAGATGATCGCGGGACAGGTTGGTCATCACCGCCACGTCGAACGCCAGCGCGGTGACCCGGCCCTGATCCAGACCGTGGGACGAGACTTCCATGGCCACGGCTTTCGCGCCGGCCTTTTTCAGGTCACCCAGGGTCGCTTGCACGGCAATCGGGTTCGGCGTGGTGTGCAGGCCGCTTTCCAGCGCGCCATAGAAGCCGGAACCCAGCGTACCGACGATGCCGCAATGCTGGCCGAGCAGATCCAGCGCCTGCGCGACCAATTGGGTCACGCTGGTCTTGCCATTGGTGCCAGTGACGCCGATCAGGTTCAGGTGATGACTCGGCTCACCGTAAAAACGCCCGGCGATGTCCGACAGCTGCGCCGCCAGACCTTTGACCGGAATCAGCGGCACGTCAGTGATCGGCAGCACGGTGGCGCCTTCGACTTCATAAGCCACGGCAGCCGCGCCGCGTTGCAAGGCATCGGCGATGTGCGCACGGCCATCGAAGCGGCCACCGGGCACGGCGAGAAACAGATCGCCGGCGCGCACGTTGCGGCTGTCCAGCGCCAGTTCACGGATCAACAGATCGTGGCCGGCGTGGGGGAATATCTTGTTCAGACTTAATGACATCAGCCGCGCCCTCCATTGGCTTTCAGCGGAACGACCGGGGTGGCATTGGCCTGTTGGGTGGTCGGCAGGTTGTCCGGGGTCACGTTCATCAGGCGCAGGGTGCCGGACATCACACGGCTGAACACCGGCGCGGACACCAGACCACCGAAGTAACCGGCCTTGGTTGGCTCATCGATCACCACCACGATGGCGTAACGCGGATCACTCATCGGACCGAAGCCGGCGAACAGCGAGCGGTAGGAATTTTCTGCGTAGCCCTTGGTGCCGACCGAGGTCTTGCGCGCGGTACCCGACTTGCCGCCGACGTGATAAGCCGGCACCTGCGCACGAAACACTCCGCGCGGCGCTTCGATCACTTGCTGCAACATGCCCTGCATGGTTTTTGCCACAGCTTCCGGCAGCACTTGGGTGGTCTGCGGCATCTTGTCGGTTTTGATCAGGGTCAGCGGCGCGAGGCGACCGTTGTTGGCCAGTGCCGAGAACGCATGCACCAGCTGGATCGCGGTCACGGAAATACCGTAGCCGTAAGACAAGGTTGCAGTTTCAGCCTTGCGCCATTCGCGGTAGTTGGGCAGATTGCCGACACGTTCGCCGGGGAAGCCCAGGCCGGTGTCCTGACCGAGGCCGACTTTCTGTGCGAGACGGAAAATCGTTTCGCCGCCGATATCGAAGGCGACTTTACTCATGCCGACGTTACTCGAATTGATCAGGATGCCGGTCAGATCGAGCACCGGCCCTTCGGTCTTCGACACGTCTTTGATGGTGTATTTGCCGATCTGCAACGAGCCCGGATACACCTCGACGGTGTCGCTCGGTTTCCAGCGGCCGGTTTCGATCGCCGCGCTCATGGAAATGGCTTTCATGGTCGAACCCGGCTCGAACACGTCGATCATGGCGCGGTTGCGCATCATCGCCGGTTGCAGGTTACGACGGTTGTTCGGGTTGTAGGTCGGCTGGTTGACCATGGCCAGGATCTCGCCGGTCTTCACATCCATGATCACCAGACTGCCGGCCTTGGCACCGTTCTCGATGATCGCGTTGCGCAATTCGCGGTTGGCCAGGTATTGCAGACGCAGATCAATCGACAACGCCAAGGGCTTGCCGGCCTTGGCGTTTTTGGTGACCTGAACATCCTTGATCAGCCGGCCACGGCGATCCTTGATGACTTGTCGTTTGCCCGGCACCCCGGCCAGCCATTCGTCATAGGCCAGCTCGACGCCTTCGCGACCGTGATCGTCGATGTCGGTAAAGCCGACCATGTGCGCGGTGACTTCACCGGCCGGATAGAAGCGGCGGAATTCTTCGATGCCATAGACGCCCGGCACTTTCAGATCGAGCACAGCCTGGCCCTGCTCGGGGGTCAGCCCGCGCACCAGGTAAATGAATTCTTTGTTGGCCTGGGCTTCGAGGCGCTCGCTTAGCGCTTTCGGGTTCTGGCCCAACGCGGCGGCAAGTGCCGGCCACTTCTCTTTGGCCGACTGCATTTCCTTGGCGTTGGCCCACAGCGTGGTCACTGGCGTACTGACGGCCAGAGGCTCGCCGTTACGGTCGGTGATCAGGCCACGGTGCGCCGGAATCGGAATGTGGCGCAGGCTGCGCGCGTCGCCCTGCCCTTTGAGGAAGTCACGGTCGACCACTTGCAGGTCGATGATGCGCCAGCAGATCGCAGCGACCATCAGGCCGAGCAGCGCCACCATCAGGCGGAAGCGCCATGGGAACAGTGCGCCTTCGAGTTTCATCATGGCGCCACCATCTTCACGTCAGCCGCGCCAGGGATGTGCATTTTCAGTTGTTCGGTGGCTAGCACTTCGATGCGGCTGTGCGCGGTCCAGGTGCTCTGCTCGAGAATCAGCCGCCCCCACTCGGCCTGCGCCTTGTCGCGCACGCTGAGTTCGTTATAAAGGGTGTTGAGCAACTGCCGGTTCCAGTGCGCGCTGTACGACACGGCAATGGCCGAAAACAGCACGCCGATAAACAGCAGCAGCATCAGAAAGCTGCCGCCGGGCAGTGGTTTGGCGAAAAGCTTGCTCACCGCAACTTCTCCGCGACACGCATGACGGCGCTACGGGAACGTGGGTTGGCTTTGAGTTCGGCGTCGGAGGCCGTCTGCGCTTTGCCGTGGATTTTGATTTTCGGTTCGAAGGCGACGTGGCGAACCGGCAGGTTGCGCGGCAGGTTGTCGGCCTCGCCTTTCACCAGCTTGCGCATGAACAGTTTGACGATGCGGTCTTCCAGCGAGTGGAAGCTGATGACCACCAGACGGCCGCCAACTTCCAGCGCTTGAAGCGCGGCGTCGAGGCCGGCTTCCAGATCGCCGAGTTCGTTATTGACGTGAATGCGCAAACCCTGGAACGCGCGGGTAGCCGGGTTCTTGCCCTTTTCCCACGCCGGGTTGGCGACTTTCAGCACTTCGGCCAGATCGGCGGTGCGCTCGAACGGCTTGATGTCACGGCGCTCGGCGACGGCACGGGCCATACGACCGGAGAAACGTTCTTCGCCGTATTCCTTGAACACCCGGGCGATTTCTTCCACCGGCGCGGTGTTGACGAATTCGGCAGCGCTGATGCCACGGGACGGGTCCATGCGCATATCCAGCGGCCCGTCATTGAGGAAACTGAAGCCGCGCTCGGCGTCATCGAGCTGCGGCGACGACACGCCGAGGTCGAGCAGAATGCCGCTGACCTTGCCGGTCAGGCCTTGCTCGGCAACCACCGAACCGAGCTCGGCAAAGCTGCGCTGCACAACGACAAAGCGGCCGTCTTCGGCCGCTAGCGTTTGCCCGGTGGCAATCGCTTGAGGATCCTTGTCGAATCCGATGAGTCGACCGTCCGGCCCGAGCTGGCTGAGGATCAACCGGCTGTGCCCGCCGCGCCCGAATGTGCCGTCCAGATAGCAGCCATCAGGACGTACGGCGAGAGCCTCGACGGCTTCGTCAAGCAGTACGGTGATGTGGTTAAAGCCGCTATCAATAGTCACAGGATCAAATCACGCAGTTCATCAGGCATCGCGCCCGGTTGTTGAATAGCAGCAAGGTCAGCGGCAGATACCGCGTTCCATGCATCCTCGTCCCACAATTGGAACTTGTTCAGTTGGCCGACCAGCATCGCGCGCTTATCGAGCTTGGCGTATTCGCGCAAACGCGGCGGAACCAGGAAACGACCACTGCCATCGAGTTCGAGGTCGACGGCATTACCAATCAATAAACGTTGCAGGCGACGGTTCTCTTCGCGAAGCGAAGGGAGTGCGCGCAACTTGGTTTCAATAATTTCCCACTCATCGAGCGGATAGACACACAGGCATGGATCAACGGCATCAATGGTCACGATCAATTGGCCGGAACTGCGCGAATCGAGCTCGTCACGGTACCGGCTCGGCATGGCGAGACGGCCCTTTGCATCGAGACTGATAGCGTTAGCTCCGCGAAACACGTCAGCGTTTCTCCAATTTTTATCGTTTTGAGCTCAAAAAACCCACTTCATGCCACTTTCCGCCACTTGCGCACACTATAGGAATGCGCCCACCACACCGTCAAGGCGCGGATTAAAGGAAAAGCCTTACAGAACGGAGATTTAGCGACGTAAAAGGAGGCTCAACGAGAATCTGACGTGAAGTTTTGGTCAATAACTTGATGCAGCACTGAAAGCTGCGCTCGAAAGTTAAAGTAGTTTGTTAAGAGTAAGATTTTTTCGGTATTACAAAGGCGCTTCGGCTGTTGATTGAAGCAGGGTGGGAAAAGGCTATTACCGCATTTGCCGCTGCCGGAATTTCAGACCAGGCCAGCTGATATTACACAGCCGCGTCTTCATTGTTTCAAACAGGGAAGAAAAAGGTGGAGAGTCGATCTGTAAGCCGGGTTCTGTCTTGAACAGTCATTCGTCTACGATGGCCATCACTGGACATCTTTAGCAACCTACCCGGTCCCAGCGCGGGCCACGCCTTGGGACCCTATTTGGTCTTGCTCCAAGTGGGGTTTACCTAGCCACGAACTGTTGCCAGACGTGCGGTGCGCTCTTACCGCACCTTTTCACCCTTACCGGCGCTTGCGCGCTTAGGCGGTTATTTTCTGTGGCACTTTCCGTAGGCTCACGCCTCCCAGGCATTACCTGGCACTTCGCCCTATGGAGCCCGGACTTTCCTCCCCCCCCTAATTTTCATAGAGGGCAGCGACTGTCCGATCGACTCTCCGCCGCGAAGGTTAACGGCAGAGCGCCGGAAGAACAAGCGCTAAAACCCTCCGGACCGCCACGGGCGACGGCTTACACGCCTTTCTGTTTATCCAGCGCCACCTGATACAGCACGTTTTTGCGCTCGCCGGTGATTTGCGCTGCCAGTGCGGCGGCGCGCTTGAGCGGCATTTCCTCCAGAAGCAGATCGAGGATGCGCATGGCTTCACTGCTGACCGCGTCTTCCGACTCCGGCGCGGTCCAGCCGGCCACCAGCACCACGCACTCGCCGCGCTGCTGATTGCT
Organism: Pseudomonas sp. GXM4; assembly: GCF_008923895.1. Lineage (NCBI taxonomy): Bacteria > Pseudomonadati > Pseudomonadota > Gammaproteobacteria > Pseudomonadales > Pseudomonadaceae > Pseudomonas > Pseudomonas sp. GXM4. Next base: position 17,127 of record NZ_WBRZ01000028.1, on the reverse strand, counting down.
GTCGGACTCGACGAACGCACGCAACTCGCTGAGCGGCAAGCCTTTGAGGGTTTCGAAGGTCTTGGTGATTTCCCGCGCCAGCAGAGCCTGACGCTCGCCGCCAAACACTGCTTCCATATCCTGCAGGCATTCGAGAATGCGATGCGGCGCTTCATAGAAAATCAATGTGCGCGGCTCTTCTTTAACCGCTTCCAGACGCGCCTTGCGTCCGACCGACTTGGCCGGCAGAAAGCCTTCGAAGATAAAACGGTCGGACGGCAAGCCCGCCGCCGACAGCGCCGCGATCAACGCGCAGGCACCCGGCACCGGCACCACGTTGATGCCGGCCGCACGGGCCTGACGCACCAGGTGATAACCCGGATCGGAGATAAGCGGCGTGCCGGCATCAGAGATCAGCGCGACGTTGTCGCCCGCCAGCAACCGCGTAATAAAGCGGCTACCCTCATCCCGCTCGTTGTGTTCGTGACATGCGGCCAGCGGCGTACCGATACCGAAGTGCTGCATCAGGCGCGCCGAATGCCGCGTGTCTTCCGCTGCAATCAGGGCCACTTCACGAAGGATCTTCAAGGCCCGGGCGCTGATGTCGTCCAGGTTGCCGATGGGCGTCGCCACCACATAAAGCGAGCCAGCAGCGGAATTCAAAGGACCTGGAGCAGTCAAAGCGCACACCTCATGATCGGTAAAAGCGGCCATTGTAGCGCGTCATGAGGCTTGCGATGCGCTCCGGCCGAGTACGGTTTTTCGCCCGGTTGTGCGCTGCCGCAACATTTACTCCAGCTAAATTGACCGATTCACGCCAGTAACATCGCGCCCCGGCCAGTGCTTGGGTACAATTCCACGCTAATTTGATCGAGTATCAGGAACACTTACATGATCGCTTGCCTGCGGCTGTTCACTGCCCTCTGCCTCGCTGCCTTGTTGGCCGCGTGTGCCAGCTCCCCTTCCTCCAGCCTTGGCGAACTTCCACGGACTCCGGACGCCAGCATCGAGCAACTGCTCGAACAGGCCGCCCAGGCTAAAACCCCGGAACAAGCCGCCCTGCTGCGCCTGAGCGCGGCGGACCAGGCTTACCGCCAAGGCAATGCCGGCCAGTCCGCGCAAATCCTGCAACAAGTGCCGGTGGAACAACTCAAGCCAGGCCAGCAGATTTTCGCCAATACGCTGTCCGCCGAACTGGCCATGACGCGCAATCAGCCGAAAGCTGCGCTGACCGCCCTGAGCCATCCAAGCTTCCAGAAGCTCGGGGAAATGCCGGAAGAGCAGCAAGTGCGCACTGGCACTGTTCACGCCCGCGCCCTTGAAGCCGACGGCCAGACACTGGCCGCTGCCCGCGAACGTGTGTTCATCGCACCGATGCTGGAAGGCGAAGCGGCAAGCAAGAATCACGAAGCGATCTGGACCCTGATCGCTTCGCTGCCAACCGATCAATTGCAACCAAACAACACCGACGATCTCGGCGGTTGGATGGCACTGGCGCAAGCGGTGAAAACCGCAGGCACGCTGGAACAGCAACAAGCCGCGATCGACAACTGGCGTGCGCAGAATCCAAAGCACCCGGCGGCGATCAACCTGCCGCTGCCGCTGACCAAACTCAAGGAACTGGCCAGCCAGCCACTGAGCAAAATCGCCCTGCTGCTGCCACAGGACGGCCAGTTGGCGTCGGTCGGCAAAGCGCTGCGTGAAGGCTTCATGGCCGCGCATTATCAGGCGCAACAGGCCGGCCAGAACCCACCTGCCATCGAGTTCTACGACAGCTCGAAGCTGACCTCGATGGACGAGTTCTATCGCAAGGCCCAGGCTGACGGCGTGCAACTGGTAGTCGGCCCGCTGGAAAAACCACTGGTCAAGCAACTGAGCACTCGCCCGCAACTGCCAATCACCACCCTGGCGCTGAACTACAGCGAAGGCGAGCAAGGCCCGGCGCAACTGTTCCAGTTCGGTCTCGCTGCTGAAGACGAAGCTCGCGAAGTTTCCCGTCGCGCTCGTGCCGACGGCCTGCATCGCGCCGCGATCATGGTGCCGAAGGGCGAATGGGGCGATCGCGTCCTGCGTGCCTTCAGCCAGGACTGGCAAGCCAATGGCGGCAGTATCGTTGCCACCGAGCGTGTCGATCAGCCGGTGCAACTGGCCCAGCAGATCGCCGACATGTTCCAGCTGCGTCAGAGCGAAGCTCGCGCCAAGAGCCTGCAGAATGTTGCCGGCACCAACGTCGCCGCGCAGCCTTCGCGTCGTCAGGACATCGAATTCATCTTCTTGGCCGCCACGCCGCAACAGGCCCAGCAGATCAAGCCGACCCTGAACTTCCAGTACGCCGGTGACGTGCCGGTCTACGCGACTTCCCACGTGTACAGCGCCAGCGGCGACGTCAACCAGTACAACGACATGAACGGCATTCGCTTCTGCGAAACCCCATGGCTGCTGGAAACCAGCGATCCGCTGCGCCAGCAAGTAGCTGCGCAATGGCCGCAAGCCAATGGCAGCCTCGGTCGCCTGTACGCCATGGGCGCCGACGCCTATCGCCTGGCCCCGCGCCTGGGCCAACTCAAGGCCCTGCCGGACAGCCGCATCGAAGGTCAATCGGGCAGCCTCGGCATGACCCAGACCCAGCGCGTAGTGCGCCAGTTGCCATGGGCACAGTTCGTCAGCGGTCAGGTGCAGCGCCTGCCGGACACACCGCGCTGATGCCCGACAGGTCACGCTCGCAAAGCGGCAAGGATGCCGAGCGCCAGGCGCTCGAACATCTGCAACAACAAGGTCTGCGCCTGCTGGCGCAGAACTGGTTATGCAAACGCGGCGAGCTTGATCTGGTCATGCTTGATGGCGATACAGTAGTATTCGTTGAAGTTCGCTACAGAAAAAACACTCAATGGGGTGGCGCGCTCGCCAGTATCGACGAGCGCAAGCAGCAGAAACTGATCTTTGCAGCACAGTATTTTCTTCAGCGCGAGTCGCGTTGGGCCAATTCCCCCTGCCGCTTCGATGTGGTGGCGATCGACAGCCACCCGAATCAGCTGAACTGGTTGCAGAATGCTTTCGACAGTTGATCGCCTGCACCCTGCCCTGTTTTCGTCCGACACATTTTGCTCTTTGCTTTGCCGGCTGCACATTCACGTGCCGAACAGCCGCGCCACTTAAGGTCACACAGATGGACATGCAATCCCGAATTCGCCAGCTTTTCCAGGCCAGTATCGACACCAAGCAACAGGCGATGGACGTACTTGCACCGCACATCGAGCAAGCCAGCCAGATCATGGTCAACGCCCTGCTCAACGAAGGCAAAATGCTCTCGTGCGGCAACGGTGGCTCGGCCGGCGATGCCCAGCATTTTTCTTCGGAGCTGCTCAACCGCTTCGAGCGCGAGCGTCCGAGCCTGCCGGCGATTGCGCTGACCACCGACACTTCGACGATCACCTCGATCGCCAACGATTACAGCTACAACGAAGTGTTCTCCAAGCAGATCCGCGCGCTCGGCCAGCCGGGCGATGTGTTGCTGGCGATTTCGACCAGCGGCAACTCGGCGAACATTATTCAAGCGATCCAGGCCGCACATGATCGCGAAATGATTGTCGTAGCTTTGACCGGACGCGATGGCGGCGGCATGGCGTCGCTGCTGTTGCCCGAGGACGTCGAGATTCGCGTACCGGCCAACGTCACTGCACGTATTCAGGAAGTCCACTTGCTGGCGATCCATTGCCTTTGCGATCTGATCGACAGCCAACTGTTCGGGAGTGAAGAATGACCCCTAATCGCCTTGGCCTTCTGGCCTTGACCCTGTGCCTCGGCATCAGCGGCTGCACCTCGGTGGTGAATGCCAGCCGTGAAGCGCCGATTGAAGACGACCGTGGCACGCGTACCTTCGGCAGCAAGATCGACGACTCGCTGATCGAAACCAAAGCTGGCGTGAACATCGCCAAGGCCGATCCGGCCTTGGACAACGATTCGCACATCGTCATCACCAGCTTCAACGGCGTCGTCCTGCTCGCCGGCCAGACTCCGCGCGAAGACCTCAAGGCCAAAGCCGAACAAGCAGCCGCCAATGTCCAGCGCGTGAAGAAGGTGCATAACGAACTGCAAGTGCTGCAACCGTCCTCCCTGCTCGCGCGCCAGAACGACGCGTGGCTGACCACCAAGATCAAGACCCAGATGCTCACCGACGCCAGCATTCCTGGCTCGCGCATCAAAGTCGTGACCGAGAACGGCATCGTCTACCTGCTGGGTCTGCTGACCAAACAGGAAGCCACCCAGGCAACCAATCTGGTTCAGGGTGTGTCTGGTGTGCAGAAGATTGTGAAGCTGTTCGAATACATCGACTGACCGTAAAAGGCAGACACAAAAAAGGCGATCCATCCGGATCGCCTTTTTTTATTTCACAACCTTCAAACTTGGCCGGCCACTCGGGCGTGGCGGCTCGCTGCCCGGTGGCGGCGAGTCGTCATCCGGATCGATGTCTTCCTCATCGTCCATCGGCAACTCGAGGTCAAACACCATGCCTTGGCCGTTCTCCCGGGCGTAAATGCCCAGGATCGCGCTGATCGGCACGTAGAGACTGTGCGGAACACCGCCGAAGCGGCCTTCGAACGTCACCACGTCGTTATCCATGTGCAGATGACGCACGGCACTCGGCGAGATGTTCAGGACGATCTGGCCGTCACTGGCAAAACCCTGTGGCACCTGCACCGCCGGATACTCGGAGTTGACCAGCATGTGCGGGGTGCAATCGTTATCCACAATCCACTCGTAGAGCGCGCGGACCAGATAAGGTCGACTGGAGTTCATAGCGGCTCCTTAAGCCTTAGCGCATATCGCGTTCGACACCAGACAGACTCGCCTGGAAAGCCTCACGCGCAAACTGGCGCTCCATATAATCAAGCAGCGGCTTGGCCGGCCGCGGCAGTTCAATACCCAGAATCGGCAAACGCCAGAGTATGGGTAATAGGCAGCAATCCACCAGACTTTGTTCCTCACTGAGGAAGAACGGTTTGTCGGCGAACAGCGGCGAAACGCCGGTCAGGCTTTCGCGCAGTTCCTTACGCGCCACGACCCGTGCAGCCTCTTTGCTCTTGGGATCCAGAATCAGATCCACCAGCCCGCACCAGTCACGCTGAATCCTGTGGATCAGCAGACGGCTGTTGGCCCGCGCCACCGGATAAACCGGCATCAGCGGCGGGTGCGGGTAACGCTCATCCAGATACTCCATCACCACGGTCGACTCCCACAACGCCAGGTCACGATCGACCAGCGTCGGCAGACTGCCGTAAGGGTTCACCTCAATCAGTTTAGGCGGCTGGCGGCCCGCTTCCACGTAAATGATTTCGGCGCTGACACCCTTCTCTGCAAGCACGATGCGCACTCGGTGGGAATAGTGGTCGGCGGGGTCGGAGTAACAGGCCAACCGATTGGTCACGCCCATGGCGATCCTCCTCGCTTGTTGAATTTGTCGGAACCGGAAAAACGCGCGCGCCCAGAGGGCACCTCCCGCAGGGTCTGACTGAGCAGATCCTGCTTTAGCGGAGGCGCCCTTGGGCGCGCGCGATTAACAGCAATGCTTGAAGCGTATCAGTGCACGTCTTTCCAGTATTCACGCTTGAGCAGGTAGGCGAACACAAAGAAGAACGCCAGGTACAGCAAGACATAAGTACCGATGCGCTGATGTTGCAGCTTAACCGGGTTAGCCGAGTAAGCCAGGAAGGTTACCAGATTCTTGACCTTCTCATCGAACTGCTCTTCGTTCAGAGCACCGGACTTCGGCACGATGGTCAACTGATCGCACGCTTCATGGGTCAGCGGCGTGCCGGTCAGCGGATCGTATTGCTTCTTGCCGTCCTCGACGATCTGCACCTGTTTGCAGCCGACGACCTGACGACCTTGCAGGCCGACCAGCACGTTAGGCATGCCGACGTTCGGGAAGACCTTGTTGTTCACGCCCCATGGACGCGCCGGATCTTCGTAAAACGACTTCAGGTAACCGTAGAGCCAGTCGGTGCCGCGTACTCGCGCTACCAGAGTCAGGTCCGGCGGCGCTGCGCCGAACCAGGTCTTGGCGTCGGCTGGTTGCATGCCGATGTTCATGTGGTCGCCAATCTTGGCACCGGTGAACACCAGCTTCTCCAGCATCAGCTCGTGCGGGATGCCAAGGTCATCGGCGACGCGCTCGTAACGCTGGAACTTGGCACTGTGACAACCCATGCAATAGTTGGCAAAGGTCCGCGCACCATCCTGCAGGGCGGCTTTGTCGGAGACGTCGATATCGACACTTTCCAGTTCCGGACCATGGCCCCCGGCAGCAAAAGCCAAGGAAGGCAGCGCAGTAAAAATCAGAGCAAGAAATAACTTTTTCATCAGCCAGTCACCCTTTCCGGAACCGGTTTGGTCTTCTCGAGCCGGGTGTAGAACGGCATCAGAATGAAGTAGGCGAAATACAGGAAGGTGCAGACCTGCGACAGCAACGTGCGCCCCGGCGTCGGCGCAAGAACGCCGAGGATGCCAAGAATCACGAAAGAAATGCAGAACACCACCAGCCAGATTTTGCTCATCCAGCCCTTGTAGCGCATCGATCTCACCGGACTGCGATCCAGCCATGGCAGCACGAAAAGCACCGCAATCGCCGCGCCCATGGCGATAACACCCATGAGCTTGTCCGGGACCGCACGCAGGATTGCGTAGAACGGCGTGAAGTACCAGACCGGGGCAATGTGCTCAGGCGTCTTGAACGGGTTAGCCGGCTCGAAGTTTGGTTTTTCGAGGAAGTAGCCGCCCATTTCCGGGAAGAAGAACACGATGAAGCAGAAGATGAACAGGAACACCACAACGCCGACAATGTCCTTCACCGTGTAGTACGGGTGGAACGCAATGCCGTCCAGCGGGATGCCGTTTTCGTCTTTGTGCTTCTTGATATCGACGCCATCAGGGTTGTTCGAACCGACTTCGTGCAGCGCCAGAATGTGCAAGACCACCAGACCGAGAATCACGATCGGCAGCGCGACAACGTGCAAGGCGAAGAAGCGGTTCAGAGTGATTCCGGAGATCAGGTAGTCACCACGAATCCACTGCGTCAGGTCATCGCCGATCAGCGGAATCGCACCGAACAGCGAGATGATCACCTGGGCACCCCAGTACGACATCTGGCCCCACGGCAGCAGGTAACCCATGAACGCTTCGGCCATCAGTGCCAGGTAAATCAGCATGCCGAACACCCAGACCAGCTCGCGCGGTTTCTGGTACGAGCCGTAGAGCAGGCCGCGGAACATGTGCAGATAGACGACGATGAAAAACGCCGAGGCGCCGGTCGAGTGCAGCAGACGCAGGATCGAGCCGTACTCGACGTCGCGCATGATGTATTCAACGGAAGCAAAGGCTTCTTCTGCCGACGGCGTGTAACTCATCGTCAGCCAGACACCGGTGACGATCTGGTTGACCAGCACCAGCAGCGCCAGCGAGCCGAAGAAATAGAAGAAGTTGAAGTTTTTTGGTGCGTAATACTTGCTGAGATGGTCTTCCCACATTTTGGTCGCGGGAAAGCGCGCATCAACCCAATCCATGAACTTGCTCATCACGCTTTCTCCGTATCGACGCCAATGACAATCAGGTCATCGGTCTCATAGGAATGCGGGGGAACTGGCAGGTTCAAAGGCGCAGGTTGCGACTTGTAGACGCGGCCAGCCAGATCGTAGTGGGAACCGTGGCACGGGCAGAAATAGCCGCCTACCCAGTCCTTGCCCAGATCCGCAGGTGCCACTTCGGGACGGAAGGTCGGTGAGCAACCCAAGTGCGTACAGATCCCGATCAGCAGGAGAATTTCCGGCTTGATCGAGCGTACTTCAGGGTCGACATAAGTGGGTTGCGTGGAGTTTTTGGAGGTCGGATCGGAGAGCTGACCCTCGATCTTCTTGAGATTCCCCAGGATTTCCTCGGTACGGCGGACAATGAACACCGGCTGGCCGCGCCATTCAGCAATCATCTGCTGGCCTGGCTCGATTTTGCTGACATTCACTTTCACCGGTGCACCGGCAGCTTTCGCCTTGGCACTGGGAAACCATGACCCCACGAACGGGACCGCAGCCCCCACCGCTCCTGCAGCACCCACCACGGATGTGGCTGCCACCAGGAAGCGACGCCGGCCTGCATTCACGCCGTCATTGCTCATTCAGTCCTCTCATCAGCTTTTTTGGCCTGTTAAATCAGGCGTCTACTAAATAAATCAAATGTTACTTATAAAAATTTTGCCCGAATGGTAATGAAAACCCCCAATTCTGACAAGGTTAATTCCCCGGGGCTCAGCCCCTTAAGCCTTGGAGTATAGGGGGTCTACGGCTGTGGCAAGTTGTCACAACGCAATTCTTTGATAAATCGCAGGCATAAAAAAACGCCCGCTTCCGTGAGGAGGCGGGCGTTCTTTTTTGAACGTGGAAGCGGAATTAACGCTTCGAGTACTGCGGACGCTTACGCGCTTTACGCAGACCAACTTTCTTACGTTCAACTTCACGGGCGTCGCGGGTAACGAAGCCAGCTTTGCGCAGAGCGCTACGCAGGGTTTCGTCGTAGTCCATCAGAGCGCGAGTGATGCCGTGGCGGATTGCGCCAGCCTGACCACTTACACCACCGCCGATCACGGTGACGTAGATGTCGAACTTCTCGACAGTCTCGGTCAGCTCCAGCGGCTGACGAACTACCATGCGGGCAGTTTCGCGGCCGAAGAAGTTATCCAGCGAACGGTTGTTGATGGAGATGTTACCAGTACCCGGACGCAGGAAAACGCGTGCGGTTGCGGTCTTGCGACGGCCAGTGCCGTAATTTTGAGTCGCCGACATAATGAACTATTCCGTTAAATCTTCAGTTCTTGGGGCTGCTGAGCAGTATGAGGGTGTGCAGCGCCCGCATAGACTTTCAGCTTACGGTACATGTCGCGACCCAGTGGGTTTTTAGGCAGCATGCCTTTAACCGCGGTCTCGATCACGCGCTCAGGGGCTTTGGCGATCAGCTTTTCAAAGTTGATCGACTTGATGCCGCCCGGGAAACCGGAGTGGGAGTAGTACATTTTGTCAGTGGTTTTAGCGCCGGTAACACGGATCTGCTCGGCGTTGATGACGACGATGTAGTCGCCGGTGTCAACGTGAGGAGTGTACTCAGGCTTGTGCTTGCCACGCAGACGGCTCGCGATTTCGGTGGCCAGACGACCCAGGGTCTGACCAGCAGCGTCGACGACAAACCAGTCGCGCTTTACTGTTTCCGGTTTAGCAGTAAAAGTTTTCATTCTTTATAGCCTCAGGGGCCGCCTGTAAATAAGACGGCGGATCTTACTGAATAGTGCGTACTTTGACAAGTCAAAGGCAGCCGGATACAGACGCTTTCGGGGGCTCGGGTCGGCGCGTCCGTTCAACGGCAAGATTCTTCGGCGGCGGCGCATCACTTCCACTGCAGAAAGAGGTCGGCAATTATGCAGATTGCGAAAAATTTTTCAACCTGCTTTTATGATTGTTTTGCCCAAGGAGCACCCGATGGACTATCGCCAGCTAGGCCGTACCGACCTGAACGTGAGTGCAATCTGCCTCGGCACCATGACCTGGGGCGAGCAAAACACTGAGGCTGAAGCCTTCGCCCAGATCGAAAGGGCCAAGGAAGCCGGGATCAATTTCCTCGACACCGCCGAAATGTACCCGGTGCCGCCAAAAGCCGAAACCTACGCCACCACCGAGCGCTACATCGGCAATTACTTCAAGAGTCGCGGTGATCGCGCCGACTGGATCCTCGCCAGCAAGATCGCCGGCCCCGGCAACACCATCGACTACATTCGCGACAAGAACCTGCGCCACAACCGTCAGCACATCACCGAAGCACTGGACGGCAGCCTCAAGCGTCTGCAGACCGATTATATCGATCTGTATCAATTGCACTGGCCGGAACGCAGCACCAACTTTTTCGGACAGCTGGGGTATAAGCACAAGATCGAAGCCAACCTGACGCCGCTGGAAGACACCCTCGAAGCCCTCGACGAACAGGTGAAGGCCGGCAAGATCCGCCACATCGGTCTGTCCAACGAGACGCCGTGGGGCACCATGCGCTTTCTGGCCCTGGCCGAAGCCCGTGGCTGGCCGCGTGCGGTGTCGATCCAGAACCCGTACAACCTGCTCAACCGCAGCTTCGAAGTCGGCCTGGCCGAGATCGCCATTCGCGAACAGTGCGGCTTGCTCGCCTACTCGCCACTGGCGTTCGGTTTCCTCTCCGGCAAATACGAAGGCGGCGCCCGTCCACCGAAAGGCCGTCTGAGCCTCTACAGCCGCTTCAGCCGCTATTTCAACCCGCAATCCGAAGCGGCGTGCAGCCGTTACGTTGCACTGGCCCGCGAACACGGTCTGGATCCGGCGCAAATGGCCCTGGCCTTCGTGACCCAGCAACCCTTCGTCACCAGCAACATCATTGGCGCGACGACGCTTGAGCAACTGGACAGCAACATTGCCAGTTTTGATCTGAAACTGTCCGATGAAGTGCTGGCCGGGATTGAGGCGATTCACAAGGATCATCCGAATCCCGCGCCGTAACTGACCGCCAAAAGCTTCGCGAGCAGGCTCGTTCCCACAGTGGAACACTGTACCTGTGGGAGCGAGCCTGCTCGCGAAGAGGCCAGTCGGATTACCTCAACAGCGTAACGCGGAGCGTCCCCGGCGGCATTCCCACGCAGAGCGTGGGAACGATCATCAGAGCGACCGCGCAATAATCTCCTTCATGATTTCATTGGTGCCGGCATAAATCCGCTGCACGCGCGCATCCGCCCATGCCCGGGCCACCGGGTATTCCCACATAAAGCCGTAGCCGCCATGCAGTTGCACGCACTCGTCGAGCACCTTGCATTGCAGGTCGGTGCCCCAGTATTTGGCCATCGCCGCCGTCGGCACATCGAGTTTGCCCTGCAGATGCAGCTCCAGGCAGCGATCGACGAAGACCCGGCCGATCTGGATCTCGGTAGCCATCTCGGCCAGTTTGAAGCGGGTGTTCTGGAAATCGGCAATCGACTTGCCGAACGCCTTGCGATCACGGGTGTAATCCAGCGTCCATTGCAACGCTGCTTCAGCCGAGGCCAGACCGCCAATCGCCACGGTCAGGCGCTCCTGCGGCAACTCCTGCATCAGATAGGCAAACCCGGCACCCGCCTGGCCGAGAAGGTTTTCCTTCGGCACGCGCACGTCCTGGAAGAACAGTTCCGAAGTGTCCTGCGCCTTCATGCCGACCTTCTCCAAGCGCTTGCCCTTCTCGAAGCCCGGCGTATTCGCCTCCACCAAAAACAGGCTGGTGCCCTTGGCGCCAGCCTTGGGATCGGTCTTGGCCACCACGATCACCAGATCAGCCAGAAAGCCGTTGGTGATAAAGGTTTTCGAACCGTTGATCACATATTCGTCACCGTCGAGCACCGCCGTGGTTTTCACCCCTTGCAGGTCGGAACCGGCGCCGGGCTCGGTCATGGCAATCGCCGTGACCATTTCCCCTGAGACCAGTTTCGGCAGGTATTTGTGTTTCAGCGCCTCGCTGCCGTAATGCAGGATGTACGGTGCGACGATGTCCGAGTGCAGCGAAAAGCCGATGCCGGTCAGTCCCAGACGCCCGACTTCTTCAATCACCACGGTGCTGTAGAGGAAATCCGCGCCGAGCCCGCCGTACTCTTCCGGCAGATGCGAACAGAGCATCCCCGCCTCCCCCGCCTTGTTCCACAGCGCGCGATCAATGTGTCCCTGCTTCTCCCACTGCGCGTGATACGGCACGGCCTCTTTTTCGAGGAAAGTTCGCACGCTGTCGCGGAACAATTCGTGCTCGGAGCTGAACAGGGTTCTGGGGATCATGCGGCACCTTTCTTTGTTGTTGGAGGGATACGGCTCTCAGAGACTAAGCCCGACTCCTGCTACGGGACACTGGACACATCCGACAAAAAATAAGACGATCCAGCCGTCTGGTGACCACTTTCCCTTATAAAAACAAAACAAAAGTTGAATTATGTCTAAGCACGTCTCCCCGCCCTTGCGGCGCGTCAGCATCCTGGCCATCGACCGGGTTTTCGCTTACACCCTCATGCAGGCCAAGGATTTTTTCCATGTGGCCAGCCTGCGTTACGGCAAACAACTGGGCCACGGCCTGACACCGGCGTTTGAAACTCGCCTGGTCAGCCCGGATGGCAAACCGGTAAAAAGCTTCAGCGACGTAGTGATGCCGGTCGACGGCGGCCTGGAAAACGCCGATGTGATCATCCTCCCGGCGTTCTGGGACGATTTCGACACGCTGTGCAGCCGTTACCCGCAAATCCTGCCGTGGCTGCGCGAACAGCATGCGCGCGGCGCAGTGTTATGCGGCGAAGCCACCGGAGTGTTCTGGCTCGCCGAAGCCGGGCTGCTCAACGGTAAGGAAGCGACCACCTACTGGCGCTTCTTCAATGCCTTCGCCGAGCGTTTCCCCAAGGTCTATCTGAATCAGGACAAGCACCTGACCGACGCCGACAATCTCTATTGCGCCGGCGGCACGACCTCGGCCTGCGATCTGTACATCTATCTGATCGAACGCTTCTGCGGCGCAAACGTGGCACAAGCCGTGGCCCGCGACATCCTCTACGAAGTGCAGCGCAGCTATTCGCCGGGACGTATCGGTTTCGGCGGGCAGAAGCTGCATCAGGACGTGATCATCCTGCAGATCCAGCAGTGGCTCGAAGAACATTTCGCCGACAAGTTCCGCTTCGAAGACGTCGCCCGCGAGCACGGCATGAGCATCCGCAACTTCATGCGCCGCTTCCAGACCGCCACCGGCGACAAACCGCTGCACTACTTGCAGCGCCTGCGCATCGAGACGGCCAAGGGCCTGCTTTCGGGTACGCGCAAGAGCATCAAGACCATCAGTTATGAGGTCGGTTACGACGATGCGAGCTTCTTCGCGCGACTGTTCCGCCAGCACACCGAGCTGTCGCCGAATCAGTATCGACAGCAGTTTCAGCAGGCTGCGTAATCCGGCCTGATGATCGTTCCCACGCTCTGCGTGGGAATGCCGCCACTGGACGCTCTGCGTCCGGCTCGCAGGTGACGCGGAGCGTCACGGGATGCATTCCCACGCGGAGCGTGGGAACGATCAGTTACTGCGCTTTCGCGAGCAGGCTCGCTCCCACAGGGAAAAACTTAAGCGCATAAAAAAGGCCTGCAATCGCAGGCCTTTTTCGTTGCCGGAACTCCGTTTAAGGCTTGTGCGCCCGCGACAGGAATTCGTGGGATTGCATCTCCAGCAATCGGCTCAGGGTGCGCTGGAACTCGAAGGTCAGGCGTCCGCCGGTGTACAGATCCTTCAACTCGACCTCAGCAGAAATGATCAGTTTGACGTTGCGGTCGTAGAATTCGTCGACCATGTTGATGAAGCGACGGGCGATGTCGTCGGTGGTGACGCTCATCTGCTCGACGCCGCTGAGCAGCACGGCGTGGAAAATCTTGCCCAGTTCGATGTAGTCGTTCTGGCTGCGCGGGCCGTCGCACAGTTCGCGGAAGTCGAACCAGGCCACGTCGTCGCAGGTGCGCAGAGCGCGGATTTCGCGGTTCTCGATGATCAGCACATCGTTTTCCACCGCCGCCGTGCACTCCGGTGTCAGTGCCTTGAAGCTCTTGCGCAGGCTTTCGTGCGCGGCTTCGTCGAGCGGATAGTGGAACAGCTCGGCTTGCTCGAGGTGACGCAGACGATAGTCAACACCGCTGTCGACGTTGACGATCTCGGTGTTCTGTTTGATCAGGGCGATGGCCGGGAGGAAGCGCGCGCGTTGCAGGCCATCCTTGTACAGGCCGTCCGGAACGATGTTCGACGTCGCGACGAGGGTCACGCCGTTCTTGAACAGCTCTTCCATCAGCGTGCCGAGGATCATCGCGTCGGTGATGTCGGAGACGAAGAATTCATCGAAGCAGATCACCCGCGACTCGGCCGCAAAGCGCTTGGCGATGATGGTCAGCGGGTTCTTCTCGCCGCCCAGGGTTTTCATTTCTTCGTGCACACGCTTCATGAAGCGGTGGAAGTGCGTGCGGGTCTTTTCCTTGAACGGCAGCGCTTCGAAGAAGGTGTCGACCAGGTAAGTCTTGCCGCGACCGACGCCGCCCCAGAAATACAGGCCCTTGACCGGCGCCTGATCCTTTTTGCCAAACAGCTTGCCGAGCAAGCCCGGCTTGTTCTGGTCAGCGGCGATCAAGTCGTCGTACAGACGCTGCAAGTGACGCACGGCAGTTTCCTGCGCGGCGTCATGGAAGAAGTCCGGGCGTTTCAGATCAGCTTGATATCGTTCTAGGGGCGTCATAATTCGTTAGCAAGGCAACAAAAACGGGCCGTCACTGTAGCGACGGCCTGTGGGAATGGCAATCGGCCCTTGGTCGGGTCGTGCCGCCGATCAGTCTTGAGCTGGAGTCAGTGCGACGCGCAACGCCTCGATGGCGGCGTCTCGCGCGGCAGCGTCGGCGAAGGCCGGGCTGTCACCCACGCACTCACCGGCCAGCCAGACGCTGAAGCTAAATTCTTCAGTACGCACGTCCAGCGGCTCGCCGGACTGCAACTGTTTGGTCACCTGGCCGGCAGTTTTGCCGTCGGCGAAGTTGCGCGACAGCAGCAATTGCTCGCCATCGGCCGCCAGCAGACGGAAACGGAAGCTGCCGTCGTCCTCGCGGAAGCTGACGAAACGTGCGGCTTTCGCGGCTTTTTTCTTGGTAGTCGCGGCGACCTGAACCTGATTGACAAAAGAACGCAGGCCAACGGCTTCGCGCAATTCATTGAGGAACGGCGTGGCCACCGCACGGGCCTTCTTTGCACCGATCTGCAGAATGTCTTCCAGGTCCGCCGGACGCTCGATCAACTGGTGATACTTCTCGCGCGCCTCGCCCAGCTCGTCGTCGAGCAACTGGAACAGACGATTCTTCGCCTCACCCCAGCCCAGACCACCGAGCAGCTCACCGCGGAATTCATCGGCCTGCGCCGGTGTGGCGAAGGCCTGGAACAGAGTGAACAGGTGCGAGTTATCGGGATCTTTCGCTTCGCCCGGCGCCTTGGAGTCGGTGACGATCCGCGAGATCGCGTCCTTCATTTCCTTGGCGCTGGAGAACAGCGGAATGGTGTTGTCGTAGCTCTTCGACATCTTGCGACCGTCGAGGCCCGGCAAGGTGGCCACACTTTCTTCGATCAGCGCTTCGGGCATGGTGAAGAACTCTCTGCCCTGGCCGAACAGATGGTTGAAACGCTGACCGATATCACGGGCCATTTCCACGTGCTGAATCTGATCGCGACCGACCGGCACCTTGTGCGCGTTGAACATCAGAATGTCCGCCGCCATCAGCACCGGATAGCTGTACAGGCCCATGGTGATGCCGGCATCCGGGTCTTCACCGGTTTCAACGTTCTTGTCCACCGAGGCCTTGTAGGCGTGCGCGCGGTTGAGCAGGCCCTTGGCGGCGACGCAGGTCAGCAGCCAGGTCAGCTCGGGAATTTCCGGGATGTCGGACTGGCGGTAGAAGGTCACCCGATCGACATCGAGGCCACCGGCCAGCCAGGTCGCGGCGATTTCCAGACGCGAGCGCTGGATGCGCAGCGGGTCATCGCATTTGATCAGGGCGTGGTAGTCGGCCAGGAAATAGAACGAATCGGCCTGGCTGTCGCGGCTGGCGAGGATTGCCGGGCGAATCGCGCCGGCGTAGTTGCCCAGGTGCGGCGTGCCGGTGGTGGTGATGCCGGTGAGAATGCGGGTACGGTTAGTCATGGGTAATCGCTTGTCAGACTGCAATCAATTCGAGAGACGCGGCAGCAGCAGATCCTTGAGATCGGTCAGCTTGCCGTGAAAAAAGTGTCCGCATTCTGCCACTTTCAGCAGCTCATGGGGGCGCTGGAGTTGTTCCGACCACTGGTAGACCAGTTGCGGATCGATGACTTCATCGGTTTCCGGCTGGATCACGGTCAACCCGCCGTGCTGCGGCAGTTGATCCTGCTCGCCCAGACGCATCACCGCCGGGGCAACCATGAACAGGTGCTCAAGCTGCACGCCTTCGGCTTCGAGACGGCCGCCGAGACTTGCTGCAACAAATCCGCCGAAGGAGAAACCGAACAGGGTCAGCGGCAGATCCGGGTGTTTTTCCCGCAGCCATGTAGCTGCGGCCTGAGCGTCGTCGACTTCGCCGGTGCCCATGTCGTGCGTGCCCTGGCTGGCGCCGACGCCGCGATAGTTGAAACGCAAGGTGATCAGGCCCGCGTCGCGCGCGGTGCGCTGCAGGGTCGAGACGACCTTGTTGAGCATGGTGCCGCCCTGCACCGGGTTCGGATGGCAGATCAGCGCGATGCCGCGCGGCTGCTCGTTATCCAGGTAAAGGCTTTCCAATTGACCCACCGGGCCGTCAATCAATACAGGGGTTTCACGCATCAGCAAGGGAGGAACTCCGTGACCTCGAATCGGGTCGACTCGTCTAGCAAATTGTCTGTGCCAATCTATTGCGAGTGAATCGCGGTATACAGCGCAGGTTCGAGCCGTTAACGTAAAGCAAAGCCGTTTATAGAGGAAGGACTCGTGGAACACTCGCTCTTAGTTTGGTTGTTACCGACTCTTGCCCTGGTTGTGGGTGTCGCCATTGGATTCCTGATCGCGCGCGTTGCGCCGAACGCCGCACCGAGCCGCACGCAGCGTCAACTGGATGATATCCAGGAGCGTTTCGACAGTTATCAGAACGAAGTGGTCACCCACTTCAACAGCACCGCGATGCTGGTCAAGAAGCTGACCCAGAGCTATCAGGAAGTGCAGGATCATCTCGCCGAGGGCGCCAACCGTCTGGCCCTGGACGAGCAGACCCGCCAGCGCCTGATCGCCGCCCTGCACGCCGACGCAGCGCAGGCACCACGCGAACGCCTGACGCCACCGCGCGATCAGGAACCACCGCGTGATTACGCGCCGAAGAGCCCGAATTCGCCGGGCATGCTCGATGAGCATTATGGTCTGAAGAAGTAACCGGGGTTCGCGCCCAACAAAAAGCCCCCGGACAATGCTGGTGCCCGGGGGCTTTTTTGTATCGGCTGATTTTGCTGTGACAACACTGGCCTCTTCGCGGGCAAGCCCGCTCCCACAGGGGCCAGGTGTGGAACACAGATTTTGGGTACACCACC